>NZ_JBHVBL010000013.1:0-64034 GCF_042668165.1 Arthrobacter sp. NPDC057388 | reverse complement strand
GGCGCCGGGTGGGGGCTCGCCGTGCCGGGGGGGGCGCCACCGCACTGTGGCGCCCCCACCCCCCCGGCCCACGGCACACTGGGGCCCCTTCACAAGAGGGCGCAGGTGTCCGTTCGCGCTTCACTGTGTTCCTTCGCCGGGGCGTATTGCCAAAAAGGGCCGCTTGGAGGGTGGGTGCCTTGCTGCGTTGCCAAAAAGGGCCGCTTGAAAGCCCATTTAAGCGGCCCTTTTTGGCAACAGAGCTCCTTCAACCGGCCACTTTTGGTAATTCCGCGTCCAGGGGCGGGCATCCGTCGTCGGGAAGGGCCGCGCCACTCTCCGGCAGGGCCCTTTACTTCCCGGCCTTCACCGTCAGCACCGTCAGGGCGGCGGCGTTGACCTTGGCGGCAAAAGCGGAATTGTGCTGGGCGAGCTGCAGCACGGCCGAGTACATGACGGGTATGGAGCGGGGGTTCGCGCACAGCAGCATGGTCCCGCCGGCATTGACGAAGCTTGCGGCCCGGTTGGCCAGGGACCAGGGACCCAGCTGCTGGGCGCTGCACAGGTCATCGGACAGCACGACGCCGGTGAAGTGCAGTTCCGAGCGCAGCATCGTCCGCATGATCACCGGTGAGAACGGTGCAATCCGGGCGGCGTCGATGCGCGTGTAATAGGCGCTCGAAACCATGACCCACCTGGTTCCCGCCTGAACCGCGGCCCGGAACGGCAGCAGGTAGGGGTCAGTCCTCGTGGTGACGGTGTCCTTGACGTTCCGGCTGGTGTCCGTGTTCAGGACCACGCGGCCCAAGCCGGGAAAATGCTTGACCACAGGTGCGATGCCCGCCTGGCGCATTCCGGCCGCGAAGGCGCCGCCATGGGCAGAGACCGACTGCGGCGTGAACCCGTACTCCCGGCCAATGAACCCGATGGGCGCGTTGCGCGGGGCGAACTGCGGGCTGGGCACCGTGTCCATTACCGGGGCCAGGTTCATGGTGAGACCCGCCGCCCGCAGCTGGCTTCCCCACACGCGGGCGTTCGCCTGGAGGGCCGCCGGCGTCTGTCTTCCCTGAGCCAGAGCCGTGGGGATCGTTGAGAACCCCGGTCCGCGGAGCACCTGGACGAAGCCGCCCTCCTGGTCGGTCGCCACGGCAAGCCGGACGCCTCCGGTGGTGGCTGCCGACACAGTGGCCGTCATCCTCCGGACTACGGCTGCCGTCGCGGCGGTGCCAGCACGGCTGCGGCCCGCAAGATAGACATTCCCGACATGGAACCGCGTCAGGCTGGACATAGTGTTGGCGTCAGCCCCGGTGGCAGTGGCCGCCACCATGAACAGCTGGCCCACCCGCTGCGGCAGGGTGAGCCGGGCCAGCTGCTGGGCTGGCGTGAGTGCGTCCGCCACCACAGCTGCATGGCGGACGACGGCGGACTGCAGGGCGCGGGGGACAGCCGCGGCCACGCTTTGAACGGCTTGGGTCGTGGCGGGGGCGGTCCGGACTGGAGCGGGTCGGCTTACGGCATGCTGTCCCGACCCAGGGTGATCTGTTGCCGGCGCGGCACGGTGTGCTGCGGAAAGGACATGGGCCGCTGCCGCTGGGAGGTGCGGGTCTGCTGCCGGCAGTGGCGTGCCTGCCGTGGACTGGGGCGGCCCGCCCGCTGCGGACAGAACCAGCAGGAGTGTTGCTCCCAGGACTGCCAAATTACTCAGATGACGCATGATCCCACGGCCTTGCGGTAAAGCTCATATACCAACGAGAGTACGCCCTCTCCGCCGAGCGGGAGCTGGCCTTGCCGCGGCGTCAGCCATCCGTATCCGGCGTCGGTTGGCCCGCGTTGCACGTGAAATTGCCGAAAAGTGCCGCCTGGGAATGGCGCAGGGCGACCACTTTTGGTCATCCGGAAACGGCCAGCGGCCATTTTTGGTAAATCCCGTGCCATCGCGGACCGGGAGCATGGCCGCAGGCATGGAAATGCCGCCCTGCGGTGTTGGGGGCCATCGCAGGACGGCATGGATCCAAGGTACTGTGCGAGTCTTCGCAGCAACAGCACTCCCGTCCGTGGCGGCGGGAATCTTAACGTTTTTTTTAACGCCTCCCTGCGTTTGCACGCCGCACGTTTGCGCCCGCGTAGAAGCGCCCCACGTCTGAGCGCCCGGCGTCTGAAAGGCCGCAATGGCCGGACACGCGGCGAGGCCCTGTCCGCTCTTACCGGACAGGGCCTCGAGCTCTAAATCGGGACCTTAGTGCCTCCTGAAGGCGTCCTTGATCTTTTCGCCGGCCTGTTTGAGGTCGGCCCTGATGTGGCGGGCCCTGCCTTCGGACCGGAGCCGTTCGTCTCCGCTGGCGCGGCCGGCTGCTTCTTGGCTTCTGCCGTGGAGTTTTGCGGCGGCGTTGTGGATCTTGTCACCCAAACCCATCATGACCTCCTGTTCGGGAAGGCCGGGGCGGCCTGCTGCCGCGGCGGCCACTTTCAGTTTATCGACGGCGGGCCGGGCCAGCCATGCCCACCCTGCGGTTAGCGGGCCAAAGCTTCGTCCTGCAATTCTGCGGCGGCCGCTTCCGGTTCGGGAGAACGACGGCGGCGCATGGCTTCCCCGATCACCGTGTCCACGAGGATGAAGGCGAGCAGGCTCCAGCCCAGGAGCGGCAGGAACATGCCCACGAGGACCATGACCGTCATCGCGGCCAGGACGCCTGCCCAGTGGCCGCGGATGAAAGCTCCCCGGGGTGCCGGCCGGCCCATGGTCCAGGCGCCGCCCCGGGTGGGGCGCCGCTTCCACCACATGACGTACCCCCACACCACCATGGCCGCCAGGCCCAGGGCCACTGCGAGCAGGACCAGCTGGTTCGGCAGGCCGAAGAGCAGCCCCATGTGCGCCGCGATGGCCCAGCGGGTCAGCTTCGCTGCCAATCCGAAGTCCTTGAAGTCGGCGCGGCTGGTGACTTTGCCGGCGTCGGGGTCGACGGCGACAGCGCTGGCAGTGGCGGGCCATTCCCGGCCGGCCTCGGTCACGGTCCAGGCGGTGCCGGCTTTCGCGGGAGACTTGATGTCGATCATGGGCGCGGTGATGATGTCCGCACGGGCGATCCGCTGGACGGCATCATAGGCTGCCGGGTCTGCTGCCGCGCCGGCGGGTGCCGCCGAGCCGTGACCGGAGTGGTCGCTGGCCGGGGCGGAGGCCTCGCCATTCAGCGCCGTGGAGACTGTGGGGGTCAGCCAGCCCAAGCCGGTCCGCAGCGCCGTGATGTTGTCGCCGGCGTGGGCCGACCAGGTCAGGCCGGAGGCGGAGAGGAACAGGAACGCGGCGAGCATGACGGTTCCGGTGGTGCCGTGGAGCCAGACTGTCCTGGCCCGGCCGGCAGGAGGGCGGGCCTTCCGTGGTGCTGTCCGGCGTCGGCGGATCCTGTCGATCCACAGGACCAGGCCGCCGAGCGCCACAACCCACAGCCAGGAGGCAGCCAGTTCGCTGTAGATCCGGCCGGGTTCGCCAAGGTTCAGGGACCGGTGGAGATTGGAGATCCAGGTGCGCATCGGCAACGCACCGCTGCTGCCGTAGGTGGTGAGGTCTCCGCGGATTTCGCCGGTGCCGGGATTAACGAAGACGGTCCGGTACTCGGATTCGCCCAGGGCGGGGTCCGCGAACAGCACCCGCGTGGTGTCTTCCGGGCCGGGTGCCGGACGGACGCCGATGGGCGAGGCGCCTCCAGTGGAATCCATGGCCGCCCGGACCTGGGCTGAGAGCGGCAGGGGCCGGTCGACCGGAGGGACGTGCAGTTCCTTGGCGTAGACGGCCTGTTCGAGTTGCGGCGTGATGGCGTAGAGGCCGCCGCTGACCGCAGCGATGAGGAGGAAGGGGCCGGCGAGGATTCCGGCGTAGAAGTGCAGCCGGAGCATGAACGCGCGGAACCAGCCGCGGCTTTCCGCGTTAGTGCCGGCGGGAGCAATGTCCGGCGGGGCCGGCTGGGTGGATTCTTGGGGGTTGGCTAACAGGGTCATGGTTTTGTCTTTCGAGGACTGGTGGCGCTGCGGGTGTGCGTTTTTACGGCACGACGGCGCGTGGCAGCTCCGGGACGTCCCGCAGCTGGGCAGAACGCACCTCGGCAGAACAGCCGGGCAGAATGAGCCGGGGCAGAACGCATCCGGGCAGCGAGAAGCGTTTTTGGGGAGCACCAAGGAACCCCTCATGCAATCATGCGGATGAGGAGCTACTCAGCGAGTAAGGGCTAAAGTGCCAACAGGCGCCTGGGCGGGTTGCCTGCCCAGGCGCCCGGAAACCCTAGTTGCCGCGGCTGGCGCGGGTGCGGGCCAGCGCCGTCACACCTGCAGCAAGGCCCAGCAGGCCGGCTCCAAGGCCGACCCAGCCGGCGGTGTCGCCCCCGGACGAGGCAGGCGACGCCGGTGCCACGGCGGAGGCCTGAGTAGCGGCGGGAGTGGCTTCGGCGTGGGCGCCTTCGCTTTCGGCCGCCGTGGTGACGAACGACGGCGCCGGGCGGGACTCCTTGGCTTCAGAGGCGGGCGCGGAGCCTGCCGCGCTTGGCGTTGCGGCCGCGTGGTCGTGGTGCTCGGCTGCGGCGTCGGCCCAGTTGACGGTGGTCCCGTCCGTGTAGCCCTGCGCCGCCGGCAGGGTCAGCGTGGTGCCGGCTGCGGGGAGTCGCCCGACGGACAGGGTGAAGGTCTGGAACTCCTTCTGCCCGATCTGGTGCGCGGCGTCAGCAGTCCACACCACGCTGGTGGGCGCCTTCGTCACGGTGGCCCCGCCAACCTCGACCGGTTTGGGCAGCGTGCTGGTGATGATCTGGGCCTTCCAGCCGTCCATCGGCTTGACCGAGACCGAGGTCAGCGGGGTGTCCGTGGGCAGCTTCACTTCGAGCCGGTTGGTCTTGGCGGTCTCGGATTCGTTCGGGACGCTGAACGTGAGCTTGGTGAATCCCCCCTCGGCGGTGGCGGAGGGGTCCACGGTGACGTGGGCGGATGCGGCGGCCGCACCTGCGGCCAGGAATCCGGCCGCGAGTGCGGCCGTCGCGGTGCTCTTGAGGGTACGGCGAAGGGAGGTGTTCATGGCAGATGCGCCTTTCAAAGCGTCAGTTTCACAGGTTTTAGGGGTCAGGAATGGCAGGCCGGTGGGCCTGTCCGGGAAGCGGAAGAGCCGCCGTCGGAAGTTCCTGCCCTGCGTGAAAAGGAGCCCGGGTAAAGAAGGCCCTGCTTGAAAGGAGCGAAAGGAACTGGCTCTAGGCGGCGGCGGGCACCGGGGGTCCGCGCCGGGAAGGCAGGCGCACCGAGTGGTGCGTGGGCGGAAGCAGCGGTGCCGCGAAGCGGGCCAGCGGGGTGCGGACGGGAAGGATGAGGGCCGGTTCGGGGACCTGGAACAGCGGGCTCAGCCAGTCGGCCAGTGCCGCGAGGGCCTGCTCGCCGCGGGCTAGGAGCAGCGCCGTGACCAGGGTGGCGACGGCGTGGGCGGTGAACATGAGTCCGTCCGGTACAGATCCGTGGGCTGGCCCGGCCAGCATCAGCGGCTCGTGGCTCAGCGCGGCCGGGGCGTGTCCGGCGTGTTCGGAAAGCATTGCCGGGGAAACCGCTGCGGGAGTGCCTGCGGACATGGCGTCGAACGCCCAGTGCAGCCAGGCCTGTCCGCCGCCGAGCAGCCCGATCAGTACCGGCAGCGCCAGCCTGAAGCGGGTCAGCGCCGCCACCGGAACCATGGTCACGGCGCACAGGGCCGCGAGGATCGCGGGTTCGGGCAGCTGCCCTCCGCCGGCGAGGTGGCCGCCGGCGGCCAGCCCCAGGACGACGGAGCCGATCAGCCCGGAGCGGAACAGGCGGAACGAAGCGTGCGGCTTCACGGGCTGTCCTTTCTCCTGGGCGTCGACATTGGCGTCAGCAGCGGAATGCACTTCCCGCAATGGTATGACGTGAATCACACGCCGCTGCCTTTATGACGAAAATTGGTTCCTACTGATTCTGACAGTAGGAACGTCGGCGTGGAAAAACCTTGTGCGCCGGCGCGATTTGGCCCGCGAAGGGCACCGCGGACGGGTGGGCCCGCAGCAAGGGCGGCGTGGTGCGCTCGCGGGTGGAACCGGAAACGGCGATGACGCATAGTAAACATCAACCCGAAACGTTTTAGAAAACTCCCTGGGGCAGGCTGGTGTCATCAACAATCCAATGGAGGGGGACCGGCTGTGAACCAAGACAAGGGGCTCGAAGTGCAGTCCAGCGCCGAGCTGGAGATCGGGGACGTGGTCGAGGCGTGGCACCGCGGCCGGCTGGCGCACCAGGGGACCGTGAGCAGCACGTTCCGGGACATCGACCTGTTCTGGATCATCGACGCCCGGACCGGCACCCGGCGGCTGCTGGATCTTGAGCAGCTCAGCGTGCGGCGGGTTCCGGCGGGACAGGCGGCAGCCGCCGTCGGACGTTCCAACGGCGCGCATTCCAGCGGCGAACTGAAGCACGACGCCGGGAAGCCGGCTTACGCCGTCGGCAAGACTGCCAGGCGGCGGAAGCCGGTCACCAGCCTGGCCCAGCTGATCTTTATCGAGGCGCCGGCCACCCGGTAAAGGCACGCAGGGTCACGCCATGTTGCTGAAGCGCTCCGCCTGGGTCTTGCTGCCCTGCACGATGATCTGGTCGTCGTCGTACAGGACGGTCTGCGCGGTGGTGTGGCCCCAGATCCCGCCGGGGCGCTTGACCGCCACGATGGTGATGCCGTACTTGTCCCGCAGGCCCAGCACGCCGAGCGGGCGGTCGCGGGCCTCGGTGGGAGGGCTGGTGCGGATCATGACGAAGTCGTCCTCGAACTCGACGTAGTCCAGCAGCGAGCCGCGGACCAGGTGGGCCACGCGTTTGCCCATGTCGTGCTCGGGGCGGATCACGTGGTTCACGCCGAGCTGGTTGAGGATCTCGGCGTGCGGCTCGCTGATGGCCTTGGCCCAGATCTGCGGTTTCTTGAAGGTGAGGAGGCGCGACGTCGTGAGGATGCTCGCCTCGATGTCGCTGCCGATTCCCACCACGGCGCGGTCGAACTCGTGGACGGAGAGCTGGCGCAGTACCTCCTCCTTGGTGGAGTCGGCCCGGACCACGTGGGTGAGGCGGCCGTTGTAGGACTGGACGGTCTCCTCGTTGGCGTCGATGCCGAGCACCTCGGTGCCCTGCGCCTCGAGCTCCAGCGCCAGCGCCCCGCCGAAACGGCCCAGCCCGATGACCACCACCGTGTCCGCCTGTCCCGCGGAATCGGATGAACGGGAGAAGAGGTTCTTAGCCAATGAGGGGCCTTTCCTTAGGGAATTCGTAGAGCAGTGGGCGTTCGCGCAGGGCCAGGGCGGCGCCGAGCGTCACCGGGCCGAGGCGGCCGACGAACATCAGCAGGATCAGCACCACCTGGCCGGCCGGCGGCAGGGCGGCCGTGATGCCGGTGGACAGGCCCACCGTGGCGAACGCGGAGACCACCTCGAACAGGATCCGTTCCTGGCCGAAGTCGGTGATGAGCATCAGGAACATCGTGGAGCCCACCACCAGGGCAATGGCCAGCAGCACCACCGTGATCGCCTGCCGGTGCACTGCGCGGGAGAGCCGCTTGCCGAAGATGTTCACCGCCGTGCCGCCCTGCAGTTCGGTCAGCAGGATGAAGAAGAGCACGCTGAAGGTGGTGATCTTCAGGCCGCCCGCCGTGCCGGCCGGCCCGCCGCCGATGAACATCAGGATGTCCATGCCCATCCAGGACACCGGGTGCATCTGGCCGATGTCGATGCTGTTGAAACCGGCCGTGCGCGTAATGACGGACTGGAAAAAGCCGGCCAGGACGCGCTCGCCGGGTTTGAGCGCGCCGAGGGTGGCCGGGTTGGACCATTCGACGGCGGTAAGGAAGACGGTGCCTGCCGTGAGGAGGACGGCCGTGCCCACCAGGACCAGCTTGGTGTTCATGCTCCAGTGGATGGGCCGCTGGTACTGCCGCCGCAGCTCGAACAGCACAGGGAAGCCGAGGCCGCCGATGATCACCGCGGCCGCGATGGGCAGGCAGATCCACGGGTCGCCCGCGAAGCCGATGAGGTTGTCCGTGTGCAGCGCAAACCCGGCGTTGTTGAACGAGGACACCGAATGGAAAACCCCGTGCCACAGTGCACGGCCGGGCTCGTACCCGTAACCGGCGACGAGCCTTGCGGCCAGGATCCCGGCGAGCACGATCTCCACGGTGAGGCTGATGGCCAGCACCCCGAGCAGCACGCGCCGCACGTCGCCGAAGCCCGTGCTCTTGATCTCCGCGGCCGCCGACAGCCGTGAGCGCAGCCCCAGCCGGCGGGCCATGAGCACACCCAGGAGCGTGCCGAAGGACATGACGCCGAAGCCGCCGATTTGGATCAGGCTAATGATCACCACCTTGCCGAAGCCGCTCCAGTACACGGGAGTGTCGACGGTGATCAGACCCGTGACGCACACCGAGGACGTGGAGGTGAACAGGGCATCCAGGAAGGGCGCACCACCGGGGCCGTTCCGCGAGACGGGCAGCATGAGCAGGCCCGTTCCGACGGCGACGGCGGCGGCGAAGCCGAGCACGATCACCTGGGCCGGGTGCTGGGGTGCGAAGACGTTGAGGATGCGCGGGAAGACGGTGCCTGCAGGCCGGGCCTTCGGGGCAGGAACGTCGCGCATAGGCGTCACGCTACCACCGTGGAATTCCCCGCGGCCGGTGTGAAGGATGAGGCGTTAAGAAAGCGTTAAGAATCCCCGCTTTTGGCGTTTTTGGCAATCCCGCCGGTGCTACGCTCCCGTGGTCATCAGCAAACTGCCCATGTGAATCGAAGGACCCCGTGGCCACCTCAAGCACGCAAGGCCGTGTCCTGCCATGCTGACCCAAAACGCCCCGTTGCTGTGGCTGATCCTCGGGATCGGCGTCACCGGCTACATGATCTACCGGCTGATCAGAGCAACGAAGTAGCCCCCGCGGTCGGACGCCCTCCCATGGTCCGGCGGCGGGCAAACCCTTCCTCACCTTTCGTCGCCTGATCCCTGACCCTTCCTCACGTCCCGCCGCCCGATCCCTGACCCTTCCGCAATACCGGCACCAATTTCCAGAAAGACATTTCATGACCGCACCAGCCCAATATTCTGTTCCGGCCAGTGTGCCCAACCCGGAGCGGGAAAACGGCCCCGGCGGCGCGTTCACGCGGTGGCTGCTGGAACACAAGGTGCACCAGCCGGTGGGTCCGGAATCCGAGGAAGGGGCCGGGCACCAGCAGAGCTGGTGGAAGGTCATGTGCCTGACCGGCGTCGACTACTTCTCCACACTGTCCTATCTGCCGGGCATTGCCGCTCTCGCCGCCGGGGCGTTGTCGCCGCTGGCCACGCTGTTGATCGTGGCGCTGACCCTGCTGGGCATGCTGCCGATGTACCGGCGGGTGGCGCACGAGAGCCCCCACGGGCAGGGGTCCGTGGCCATGCTGGAGAACCTGCTGCCGTTCTGGCGCGGGAAGGTGTTCGTGCTGGTGCTGCTCGGGTTCGTGGCGACGTCGTGGATCATTACCATCACGCTGTCCGCCGCAGACGCCACCGTGCACATGCTGGAGAACCCGTACCTGCCGCCGTTCCTCGAGGGCCAGGCCGTCCTCATCACCGTGGTGATGCTGCTGATTTTGGGCGGGGTGTTCCTGCTGGGCTTCTCGGAGGCCGTGGCCGTGGCCATTCCGCTGGTGGGCGTCTTTCTGCTGCTCAACGCGATCATTATCGGCGCCGGGATTTACGACGCCGTCACCCAGCCAGGTGCCGTGGCTGCCTGGATCGCTGCACTCGGCTCTTTTGGCGGCGGCTTCTTCAATTTAGCCGGCCCGGCGGTACTCGCGTTCCCGCTGCTGGTGCTGGGCCTCTCCGGCTTCGAAACCGGCGTCAGCATGATGCCCCTGGTGAAGGCCGCCGGGTCCACGCCCGAGGAGATGCTCCGGAACCGGATCCGCAACACACGCAAGCTCCTCACGACGGCGGCCGTGGTCATGAGCGTCTACCTGATCGGCAGCAGCTTCGTGACCACCGTGCTGATCCCGGCCCCGGCGTTCCAGGAGGGCGGGCCGGCGAACGGCCGCGCGCTCGCGTACCTGGCGCATGAGCGGCTGGGCAACGGCTTCGGGTCCGTGTACGACATCAGCAGCATCCTGATCCTGTGGTTCGCCGGTGCGTCCGCGATGGCCGGGCTCATCAACATCGTGCCCCGGTACCTGCCCTCTTACGGCATGGCGCCCGACTGGTCCCGGGCCGTGCGCCCCGTGGTGCTGGTATACACGGCCATCAGCATCCTCATCACCATCGGTTTCCGGGCCGACGTCAACGCCCAGGCCGGCGCCTACGCCACGGGGATCCTGGCGATGATGGTCTCCGGCGCGGTGGCCGTCAGCATCTCCGCGGCGCGGAAAAATAAGCGCGGGGCCGCCGTCGGCTTCACCGTCCTGACCCTGGTGATGCTCTACGCGCTGGTGGAGAACGTGATCGAGAAGCCGGACGGCCTGGCGATCTCCGGGTTCTTCATCCTGGGCATCGTGGTGGTCTCGCTGGTCTCCCGTGTCTCGCGCACCACCGAGCTGCGGGTGGAACGGATCGAGTTCGACGAGGCCGCGCGGCGGTTCGTGACGGACACGATTGACTACGACGGCCGGATCAACATCATCGCCAACCGGCCACAGGCCAGGGATGCTGCGGAGTATGCGGAGAAGGAAGCCGCGCAGCGGGAGAACAATCCCGTGCCCGGCACGGCTGACGTGATGTTCCTGGAGATCGACATCACGGACCCGTCGGGCTTCAGCGACGTGCTCACGGTCCGGGGCGTGGAGGTGGCGGGGCACCGTGTCCTGCGGGCGAACAGCCCGGCCGCTCCGAACGCCATCGCCGCGATCCTGCTGGCCCTGCACGCCGCCACCGGGGTCCGCCCGCACGCGTACTTCGAGTGGGCCGAGGGCAACCCGCTGGCACACCTGATGCGCTACCTGCTCCTGGGCCGCGGCGACACCGCCCCCGTAGTCCGGGAAATCATCCGCGAAAACGAACCCGACCCCGACCGCCGCCCCGGCATCCACGTCGGCTAGCCGGGCCTCCCTCCGGACGCTCCCTCACTTTCTGCCGGGTTTCTCCCGACGCGTCCTCACGTCCCGTCGGCTTCTGCCCAACCCTTCCTCACTTTTGGTCGCCTGATTCCCAACCCTTCCTCACTTTTGGTCGCGTGATTCCCAACCCTTCCTCGCAGACACCGTGAGGAAGCGTCTGGATGTAAGCGACAAGAAGTGAGGAAGCGTCTGGATGCAAGCGACAAGAAGTGAGGAAGCGTCTGGATGCAAGCGACAAGAAGTGAGGAAGCGTCCGGGGTCAGGAACTCGGCGCAGGGGAGGCCGCGACCACCACGTTCTTGCCCCACGGGTCCTCGGTGTAGCAGCTGATCAGGACTACCCGGTTGGGCACGACGTTCCAAATGTCGCTGTCCTTAAGCGTGTTCTTATCGTGCGTCGTCACCGAATCCACGACGTACTCCAGCGCGCCCTTTGCAGTGGTGACCGTCAGTGCCTTGCCCACGAGCGAGCTGTCGCTGAGCCTATTGAACGGGGCATCCCGGCCGTCCCAGCTGTGCCCCACGATGTACGTCGTGTTGGTCGAACCCGTGCCTGGGATGCCGTAGCCCGTCAACCAGTACGCGTCGAGAGTCAGTGGCGGCACAAGCGATTCCGAAGCCAAGTCCTCTGCACTCGGAGTCAGCGGCAAAACGCGCACGTTGAGGTCGGCCGCGCCGATGGACACTGCCGTGGGCGGCGCAGCCAGCGGCCGGACCGGCTTGCGGTTGGCCATCGCACTTGGGGCAGCCACGGCTGTGGGGGCAGCCGTTGTGGGAATGATGGGGGAGGCTGCCGGTGAAGGCACGACGGCGGGGCTGCCGCCCCCGTCCGGCGGCAGAGCGTTCGACGGCGCCAGGAAGAGAACCGCCGCGAGGCCGGCGGCAGCAACAGCAGGCACAGCAAGCCAGCGCCGGCGGAGGGGACGGCGTGGGTCGGTGCCAGATTGCGGAGCCACGGGCTTACTTAGGCGTGCGCTCCAGCCGGCGCATCCTCAGGGCCACCGCCGCGGGAACGGCGATGCCGGCCGCGAGCAGCCCGGCGAGGAGCGCCAGCCCGGGATGCACTCCCGGCTCGGCTTCCGCCGCGGTCTGCACGTTGAGGCCCCTGTTCGTGGCGATTGCCGGATTGCCGCCCCCGGCGTTAGGCAGGTCGACCGGGTTGGCGACGTCCGGCGTCGTGCTTCCTGGGCCGGTGACGGGACCAGTGACCGGCCCGGCGACAGGCGGGGCCGCCGGCGGCATGACGGGATCGGTGCCCGGGGAGTCCGGGTTGCAGGCTGTCAGGAAGGCCTCGAAGAGACCCGCGAGGTCGGCTGCGGAAGCTTCGTCGAGCGAGACGGCAGCCAGTGCGGCGTCGAAGTCGGCCGCCACGGCGTCAGAGGCGTCCTGGGCTGCGATGATGTCCGGCGTGCTGATGGCCGCGTCGTATGCCGCTGTCAGGTCCGCCACGGCCTTCCGGGCTTCCTCTTCGGCCTGCTCGGCTGCTGCCGTGGCTTCCTGGGCAGCAGTGATGGCGGCCGGATCACCCGAATCCTCGGCCACTTCCTCTGCCGCTTCGGCGGCAGCCGTCGCTTCTACGGCGTCGTCCAGCACGGCCTGTGCAGCCCCGAGTTCGGCCGCGGGGATCGCTCCGGCTGATTCGACCATCGACAGGTAAAGCGCTTCGGCGTCCGCGGCGATTGCGGCCTTGGACTCGAGATCTGCAACTGTGGCCTCAGTGATGCCGGCGGCGGAGAGCGCGGCCTCGAACTGGGTTGAAGCCTGTACGCACGCGGGATCCCCGGGCGCTGCGGCGGCTAAGGGGGCTCCGAGGAAAAGCCCGCCCGCCAACACGGCTGCCGACGAACCAGCGGCTGCCCATTTGGATGCTGCGGTCATGGTCTGCGTCCCCCCAAACACTGAATGGTCGCCGGGCCAGCCCCGGCGGTTCAGCACGCGACAGAACGGCCTACCCGTTGCCGCTGAGATTCCACGGGACCAGGCGGGAGGGACGCTCATGCTGCTAATCAACCGAAGTACGACAGCGAGACCTCAGTTACCTGAATGCCGCCCGGAAGATCGCTGTGAAAGCAAAAATACCGATCAATGCCGACCGTGGCAAACATCACTGCGGAAGGGTTGGGGAAAAGGCGACAGGAGGTGAGGAAGGGTTGGGGAAGAGGCGGCGGGAGGTGCGGAAGGGTTTAGGCGAGGCCGGGGGCTATCGAGAGGTTGGGTTCGGGCTGGGACAGGTCGCGGGCGCGCAGCACGGCCATCGACTTGGCGGCCACCTTCAGCACCGAGCCGGCGTCGATGGGTCCGCGGTCCACTCCTGTCCCGGCGGTGTTGATCACCATGTCCCAGGATTCGGCGAACTCTCCGGACGGGAGCGTGAACTTGATGTCGTCGTCGTGCGCGTTGAAGTACAGCAGGAAGTTGACGTCCGTGATCCGGCGGCCGCGGTCGTCCCGGCCCTGGATGCCGTCGCCGTTGAGGAAGGCACCAATGGTCCGGCCGAAGCCCCGGCCCCAGTCCTCGGGCAGCATTTCCATGCCCGCCTCGTTCAGCCACACGATGTCCGGCAGCTTTTCGCCCTTGCCGCGCCGCACGGGCCGGCCGTCGAAGAACTTGCTGCGGCGGAACGTGGGGTGCTTGGCGCGCAGCTGGTTCACCGCGGCGGTGAAGTCCAGGAGCGGCTTGTCCACGGTGTCCCAGTTGATCCAGCTGAGCCTGGAGTCCTGGCAGTACACGTTGTTGTTGCCCTGCTGCGTCCTGCCGAGCTCGTCACCGTGCGTGATCATCGGCACGCCCTGGGAAAGCAGCATGGTGGCGATGAAGTTGCGCTGCTGCCGCGCCCGCAGCGCCAGGACCTTGGGGTCCGACGTCGGGCCCTCCACACCGCAGTTCCACGAGCGGTTGTGGGATTCGCCGTCGCGGTTGCCCTCACCGTTGGCGTCGTTGTGCTTTTCGTTGTAGGAGACCAGGTCCCGGAGCGTGAAGCCGTCGTGCGCGGTGACGAAGTTGATGGACGCCACCGGACGCCGCCCCGACCGCTCGTACAGGTCCGCCGAGCCGGTCAGCCGCGAGGCGAACTCACCGAGCGTGGCCGGCTCTCCCCGCCAGAAGTCACGCACCGTGTCCCGGTACTTGCCGTTCCACTCCGTCCACTGCGGCGGGAAGTTGCCCACCTGGTAACCGCCGGGCCCGACGTCCCACGGCTCGGCAATCAGCTTCACCTGCGACACGATCGGGTCCTGCTGCACCAGTTCAAAGAAGGTGGAAAGCCGGTCGACGTCGTAAAACTCCCGGGCCAAAGCGGCAGCCAGATCGAAGCGGAACCCGTCCACATGCATCTCGGTGACCCAGTACCGGAGTGAATCCATCAGGAGCTGGAGGGAGTGCGGGTGACGGACGTTCAGGGTGTTGCCCGTGCCCGTGTAGTCCATGTAGTACTGCTTGTCGTCCGCCAGCAGGCGGTAGTACGCGGCGTTGTCGATGCCCCGGAAGCTCAGGGAGGGCCCGAGGTGGTTCCCCTCGGCTGTGTGGTTGTAGACGACGTCGAGGATGACCTCGATCCCCGCACGGTGCAGGGTGCGGACCATCGCCTTGAAGTCCTGCACCTGCTGGCCCATCTGGCCGATCGAGCTGTACGTGTTCTGCGGCGCGAAGAAACCGATGGTGTTGTAGCCCCAGTAGTTGCTCAGGCCCTTTTCCTGCAGCGTCCCGTCATTGACGAACTGGTGCACGGGCATCAGTTCGATGGCCGTGATGCCCAGCCGCTGGAGGTGGGCAATGACGGCAGGGTGGGAGACGCCGGCAAAGGTGCCGCGCTGCTCTTTGGGCACCTCGGGATGCAGCTCGGTGAGCCCCTTGACGTGGGCTTCGTAGATGACCGAGCGGTGGTAGGGGATGCGGGGCGGGCGGTCACCGGCCCAGTCGAAGAACGGGTTGATCACCACACCCAGCATGGTGTGCGGTGCAGAATCCTGGTTGTTGCGGGAGGAGGGGTCACCGAAGTTGTAGGAGAACATCGCCGGGTGCCAGTGCACCTGCCCGGCCACGGCCTTGGCGTACGGGTCAAGGAGGAGCTTGTTGGGGTTGCAGCGCTGGCCCCTGGAGGGATCGTATGGCCCGTGGACGCGGTACCCGTACTTCTGCCCGGGCTGGATCTGGGGCAGGTAGCAATGCCACACATACCCGTCCGCCTCGAGGAGCTCCACGCGCGTTTCGGTGCCGTCCCCGGCGATAAGACACAGCTCGACGGCGGTGGCCACCTCGCTGAAGAGTGCGAAGTTCGTCCCCATCCCGTCAAAGGTCGCACCCAGTGGATACGCGCTGCCCGGCCAAACTTCCATGATTACTCCTGCGGCTGTTCAGTTGTTTTCCGAACCATCGTCGATGTCCGGTCAGGGTCCGCGCGCCTCGTCCTGACTCAAGGCTAAGCACGCTTACTGGATTCGCCAAGCTGGATAGGGGCCCCGGGGGAGATGTATATCAAATTGTTTGTGATTCCCGCCTCGCAGGGAGGCGTTTTCGCGGGCAGCCGTCCCGGCCGCGCCTAGGATGAAGGTGATGACCCCGCCGCCGCCAGACAGCCCGCCCTTCAGCCTCCGGGGCATCGCCGTTCCGGCCTTCGGCCCCGCCCTCCTGTTCAGCATAGGCCAGGGCGCGATCCTGCCGGTGGTGGCGCTGTCCGCCCGGGAACTGGGCGCATCCGTCGCCGTGGCCGCGTTGATCGTCACGCTCATGGGACTCGGCTCCTGGTTTTTCAACCTCCCGGCCTCCATGATCACCCTGAAGTTCGGCGAACGGTGGTCCATCGTGGGTGCGGCCGCCGCAGGGGCGCTGGCCCTGCTGGCCGCCGGCATGTCCCTGGTGATCGGCAACGGACTGTGGCTGCTTGCGGTGGCGATGGCCGTCGTCGGAATGTCCGCCGCGGTGTTCAGCCTGGCCCGGCAGAAGTACCTCACGGAAGCGGTGCCGGTGGAGTTCCGCGCCCGTGCCCTGTCCACGCTGGGCGGGGTGAGCCGCATCGGCACGTTCATCGGTCCGTTCATTGGCGCCGCTGCCATGGCGTTCGTCGGGATCAGCGGTGCCTACTGGGTGGGCGTGGCCGGCATGGCAGCCGCCGCGGTGCTGGCCGTGACCGTCCCAGACCTCGTGGCCGCGGACGGGCACACCGCCCAGACCGGCCCGGAGCCCACACTCCGCGGCGTGGCCGTTTCACACGCCGGCGTTTTCCTGACGGCGGGCACGGGCATCCTGCTGCTCAGCGCCCTGCGCGCGTCCCGCCAGGTGGTGATCCCGCTCTGGGCCGACCACCTGGGCCTGGACCCCACCCATGCTTCGCTGGTCTACGGGCTCTCCGGTGCGATCGACATGCTGGTGTTCTACCCGGCCGGCAAGGTGATGGACCGGCGCGGCCGGCAGTGGGTGGCCATCCCTTCGACACTGATCATGGGCGTGGCGCTTGTACTGATTCCGCTGACCGGCGGGTTCACCAGCCTGCTGCTGGCGGCCCTGCTGATCGGCTTCGGCAACGGGATCAGTTCCGGCCTGGTGATGACCCTGGGCGCCGACTACTCGCCCAACCGCGGCCGCGGGCAGTTCCTGGGCCTTTGGCGGTTCATGGCCGACGCCGGGTCCACCGGCGGGCCGGTCCTCCTCTCCGCGGTGACGGCCGCGGCCTCCCTCGGCGCCGGGGTGACGGCCACAGGAGTACTGGGGTTTGCGGCGGCAGGTGTTTTCGCCGTCGTGCTTCCCAGGCTTAAGCACCGGCGCAATTACTGACGCCAAACAACCCGACTGATATATTAGGACGGCGGGACGCCGGGTTTGGGAGCAGAAGTTAGGTTAGCCTACACTCAGCTTGGCCCTCCGGCCGTTTCACTTCGCCTGCAGCGTCACAGGCAAATCAATATCTAGGTGGTATCCGTTGCGCTCTTCCTTCCCGCTGTCCGTGTCCGTGGGACTCGTGGCGCTCCTCTCCCTGTCCGCCTGCGGCTTCAGCGGCGAATCCGGCAAATCCGGCCAGGCCGCGGACCCCAACCAGCGGATCGTCGTCGACAACTTCCGCGCACCCGTGGCGGACTGGGCGCTGGAGAGCGACGCCGCCTACATCCTGTCCCTGTCCGGCTGCCTCGAGACCCTGACGCGCTACGACGAGACGCAGGGCAAGATCGTGCCTTCGCTCGCCACCGAGTGGAAGCAGGTCTCCGACCTCGAGTGGGACTTCACGATCCGTGAGGGCGTCAGGTTCCAGGACGGCGCCGCTCTCGATGCCAAAGCCGTGGTGACGTCCCTGCAGAACGTCCTGGACGCCGAGGTTCCGGCCCGCGCCTTCAGCCCGAAGGTGGTGAAGGCGGTCAAGGCCGTCGACGAGCACACCGTCCGCGTGACCACCCCGACCGAGAGCCCGCTGGTGCCCTACCGGCTGGCCAGCGTCAACACCGGCGTGCTCTCCCCGGCCGCCTTCAAGGGCGCAACCGTCGATCCGTTCGGCCACTGCACCGGCCCCTTCAAGCCCGTGTCCGAGAAGCCGAAGCAGTCCCTGACCCTGGACCGCAACGAGGACTACTGGGGCGGGAAGGTGCAGCTCGCCGGTGCCGAGATCAGGTTCATCACCGACGGTGCCACCCGCACCGCGCAGGTCCAGACCGGCGAGGCGGACGTGTCGCTGTCCATCCCGGTCTCCGGCCTCGCCGCCCTGGAGTCAGACTCCAAGGTCAAGGTCCTGAAGGCGGATTCGCCGCGGACCGCCACCCTGTACATGAACAACGGCAGGGCCCCGTTCGACGACGTCGACTTCCGCAAGGCGGTCCACTCGGCCCTGGATCTGGATGCGCTGGCCGCCAGCGTCTATGAGGGCGCCGCGATCCCCGCCACCGGGCCCTTCGCGCCGTCGGAGCCGTGGGCCATCAAGGGCGCCGGGACACCGAAGCAGGATCTCGACGCCGCCAGGAAACTGCTCGCCTCCGCCGGCTACACCGCCGGCCGGCCGCTGGAGATCATCGCGATCGTGGAACGCGCCGAGTTCGCGGACGTGGCCACCGTCATCCAGGAGAACCTGAAGGCCGTGGGCGTTCCGGTGAAGATCACCACCAAGGAATACGCCGCCGTCGAGCCGGACCTGCTCTCCGGCAACTACGACATGGTGCTGAGCCAGCGCAACCGCCTGATCGACATCGCGGACCCCATCGGCTTCCTCACCGCCGACTACACCTGCGACGGCACCTACAACCTCAGCCACTTCTGCAACGCGGACTACGACAAGAAGGTCAACCAGGCAGCCAAGACGGCCGACGCCGAGGAGCGCTACCGGCTGTACGCGGAGGCCGGCCAGATCCTCCAGGACCAGGCCGTGAACGTGTGGCTGGTCAACGAGCAGGCCATCGACGCCGTCCGCACGGACCTGCAGGCGCACGTCCAGGACCCGCTGGCACGCTATGTGCTCCGGGCGGAATCGGCCAAGTCCGGCTCGTGAGTTTCCCCGGTAGCGGACCCCAGGCTCCGGCATGATGCTGTTCCTCGCCAGGAGAACGGCGGCCCTGGTGGTCGCCGTTCTTCTGGCGTCTTTCGTGGTGTTCCTCATCCCGTACGTCACCCCTGGCGACCCGGTGCGCAAGATCATCCGCTCGCGGGTGGCCGGGGACGCGATCGACGACTCTGCGGTCCAGGCGCTGGCCGCGCAGCTGGGACTGCAGGATCCGCTGTGGACGCAGTACCTGCGCTGGCTGGGGCGCTTCGCCAGCGGGGACATGGGCCTGTCCTACACCAGCCGCACCCCGGTGGTGGACCAGGTGCTGCCCGCCCTCTGGGTCACGCTCAGCCTGGTGGTCATGACGCTCGCCGCGGCGGCCCTCATTGCCGTGGTCCTGGGCATCGCCGCCGCGCTCAACGAGGGCCGCGCCGCGGACAAGGCCATTACCGCCGTCTCGCAGGCGTTCGTCGCCATGCCGGAGTACTGGCTGGCGCCCATGCTGGTGCTGGTCTTCGCGCTGGAACTGTCCGTTCTGCCCTCGGCGGGGTGGGAAGGCCCGACGTCGGCCGTGCTGCCCGTGGCGGTCCTCGCCCTGCGTCCGGCGAGCCATTTCACGTCCGCCGTGCGCGAGGGAATGCTCGATGCACTCGGCGCCGACCACGTCACCGCCGCCCGGGGCAGGGGGCTGAGCTACTTCCATACCGTCCGCAAGCACGTGATCCCCAACGGCCTGCTGCCCCTCACCACGCTGGCGGCCGTATGGTTCGCTGGCCTGCTGGGCGGGTCGGTCATCGTCGAGGTGATCTTCGCGATCCCCGGCATGGGACGGCTGCTGTTCGACGGGGTCCTCAACAGCGATATCCCGCTGGCACAGGGAGCGGTGGTGGTGGTCGTCGGGCTGGCCGTCCTGCTGACCACGGCCGCGGACCTGGTCCACGGCCTCCTCAACCCCCAGGTCAGGATGCGGCATGCGTAACCTTCCCCTGCACGTCCGGATCGCCGCCTGCGTCCTCGCCGCGGTAGTCCTGTCCGTGGCCCTGGCCGACTGGATCGCGCCCTATCCGCCCGCGGGCCAGGACCTTGCCTCCCGGCTGGCCGCACCCAGCGGAACCCACTGGCTGGGCACCGACCACCTGGGCCGGGACACCCTGAGCCGGCTGCTCGACGGCGGGCGGTTCTCCCTGACCATCGCCGCCCTCGCCACCGTGCTCACCGCCGTCATCGGCACGGCAATCGGCGTGCTCAGCGCCCGGCGGCGGGGCTGGCTGGACGAGTTTTTCACCCGCACCAACGACATCCTGCTGGCCATGCCGGAGATGGTGGTGGCGCTGTTCCTGGTGGCGGCGCTGGGAGCGGGCTACCCGTCCCTGCTGCTCGCCCTGACCGTAACCGGCTGGACACCCTTCGCCCGGCTCGCGCGGGCGCTGGCCTACGACGTCTCCGCCCGCGGCTTCATCGAGGCCGCGCGCGTGCTGGGCTGCACCCCCTGGTTCACCGTGCGGCGGCATATCCTGCCGCACCTCGCCGGCCCGCTCCTGGGCCAGGCCACGCTCCGCTTCGGGCAGTTCCTGATCAGCGTCGGCGCCCTGTCCTACCTGGGCCTCGGTGTGCAGCCCCCGCAATCCGACTGGGGCTCGATGCTTGCCGCGGCCCAGCCGTACGCGGTGCGGTCGCCGATGACCATCCTGGCGCCCGGCCTGGTGATCTTCGCCGTCGCGCTGTGCGTCACCCTCATCGGCCAGCACCTGGCCCGCATGTCCAGCAGCAGGCTGCTGCTGGCCTCCGCGCCGGCTCCGGCGTCAACACCTGCCCCGGCACCCGCCCCTGCAAACGAGGTGACCCGTGCCTGACGGTCTGCTCATCGAGGACCTGCACCTCAGCGCCCCGACCCCCGCCGGCGCGTCTGCGCGGCCGGTGCTTTCCGGCGTCGGCCTCTCCGTGGCACCCGGCGAGTTTGTTGCCCTGGTGGGGGCGTCCGGAAGCGGCAAGACCATGACCGCGCTGTCCGTCCTGGGGCTGCTGCCGCCGCAGATCCGGGTGGACTCGGGATCCGTCAGCCTGGGCGGCACGGACCTGCTGCAGGCGGGCGGCGCGGAGCTCAACAGGCTGCGGGGCGGCCGGATCGGGATGCTGTACCAGCAGCCCAAACGGATGTTCAACCCGCGCATGACCATCGGCAGCCACCTGGCGGAACCGCTGAAGCTGCACCGGGGCCTGCGCGGCCGCCGGGCCACAGCGGAAGCCCAGGAACTGCTCGCCGGCGTCGGCTTCGATGACCCGGCCCGGATTGCCAGGGCGTATCCGCACCAGCTGTCCGGCGGCATGGCGCAGCGGGCCATGCTGGCCGTGGCCATGGCCGGGCAGCCGGAGCTGCTGCTGGCCGATGAGCCCACGTCCGCGCTGGACAAGGTGCTGGAGCGGCAGATCCTGGAACTGATCGACACCCAGCGGCGCGTGCACGGGCTCGGGGTCCTTTACATCACCCACGACCTCGCCACCGTGTCCGCGTTCGCCGACCGGGTGGTGGTGATGGACGCCGGCCGCGTCCAGGAGGAAGGGCCCGCCCGGACCGTCCTCGGCGCGCCCCGGACCGACTGCGCCCGGGAGCTGCTGGAAGCGTGCGCCCTCACCCGCCGCCGCATTGAGGCCGCCGGGGACGCCGTGGGCACCGCACCTTCCCGTGACGTCCTGGCCCTGGACGGAGTCACCAAGCGCTTCGCCGCGGCCGGGCGCCTTGGTGCCGCCAAGTCTGCCCGGCCGGCCCTGGAGAACGTCTCCCTGGGCCTCCGGGAAGGTGAGATCCTTGGCGTGCTGGGCCAGTCCGGCTCGGGAAAGAGCACCCTGGCGCGGCTGCTGGTGGACGTCGAGTCCCCGGACCGCGGCACCATCAGCCGGACGCTGCGCCCAGGGGACGGCAACGACGACGGCGGCAGCTCCCGTCCCGCTGCCCGCGGCGCCGGTTTCCGCGGCACGCAGGTGCAGCTCGTCTTCCAGGAACCGCACGACGCCTTCGATCCCCGGATGAAACTGTTCGCCAGCCTGGAAGCCCCGCTGCTGCGGCAGCGGAGCCGCACTCCGGAGGAGCGGCGGGAGCGCATTCACCAGGCCGTCATGGATGTGGAGCTGGAACCCGGGCTGCTGGACAGGTACCCGAGCCAGTGTTCGGGCGGCCAGCTGCAGCGGCTCACCATCGCCCGTGCGCTGCTGCTGGACCCGGATGTGCTGATCTGCGATGAGGCCACGTCCGCGCTGGACGCCGTGACGCAGCGCAAGGTCCTGGATCTGCTGCTGCGCCTGCACCGGGACCGCCGGCTGTCGCTGATCATGATTTCCCACGACATGAACGTCATCCGGTACATGAGCCACCGGGTGGCCGTGCTGTACAGGGGGGAACTGGTGGAACTCGCACCCACCGCCGACTTCTTCGCCAGCCCGCAGCACGCGCACAGCCGCGAACTGGTGGCTGCGGCCCTCGTCCAGCCGTCAGCCTGCACGGCTCCCGTGGCCTGCGGCGATCTGGCGGCATGTGCCCACCGGGTCATTGCCACAGCCCTTCGTACGCCGGTGCTCATTGGCGGCGGGCCGGAGCGGTCCCGCTCCCTGGAACTTGCCAGCACCCCGGACGCTTAAGGATCCACACGGCCAATGCGGTACCTGCCTGAAACGCGCATCCTGCTCGGCACCCAGCTGGTGTTCAACCTTGGCTTCTACGCCGTGGTCCCGTTCCTGGCCGGCGCCATGGGCGGGGATTTCGGCCTGGATGCCGCCGCCGTCGGGCTTGTCCTGGGGGCCCGCACGTTCAGCCAGCAGGGGATGTTCCTGTTCGGCGGCCTGCTGGCCGACCGGTGGGGTGCCCGGCGCGCCATCCTGGCCGGCTGCCTGGTCCGCATCGCCGGATACGCGACGCTGGCCGCAGCCTCGGATTTCACCCTGTTCCTCCTCGGAGCCGTGCTGACCGGTGCGGGAGGTGCGCTGTTTTCACCTGCCCTGGAGTCCCGGCTGTCCCATGCCGACCGTGCAGAACACGCGGACCCCGCGGAGCACGCGGACCCCGGGGAACAGAAGGACAAGGGAGGGCGGGGAAAGGGCCGGCGCTCGGTGTTCGTCTGGCTGGCGATCACGGGGGAGATGGGCGCCCTGGCCGGCCCGCTGCTGGGAGCGGCGCTGCTGGGGTGGGGCTTTGACGCGGCGCTGGCGGCGGGCATCGCGGTGTTCGCTGCCGTGACCGTGGTGCTGTGGTTCCGGCTCCCCGGCGCTTCCGGAGCTGCTTCATCCGGGACGCTGAAGACCGTGGGCCCGGGGGAGCCGGAAGCCTCCCCGGGGCAGTCCCGCAGCGCGCTGGGATGCCTGACGAACCGGCGCTTCCTGGCGTTCTGCCTGCTCGCCAGCACCAGCATGGTGGCCTACAACCAGCTCTATTTCGCGTTCCCGCTCGAGCTGGAGCGGCGGGGGCTGGATGCATCGTGGCTGGCCATGCTCTTCCTGCTCGCCTCGGTCCTGACGCTGCTCCTGCAGCTGCCCGTGGCCGCCGCCGGACAGCGGCTGGGACCGGGCCGGGCCATGTCGGCAGGTTTCCTGCTCGTGGGTGGCGCGTTGGCGGCGGCCGCGGTGACGTCCGTGGATGCCCCGCCGGTCGATGCGGGCGCAGCCCCCGGTTCGGGAGACGCCGCTTCAGTGGCGGTGATGGCGGGCATCGTCGGCGCGCTGATTCTGGGCCACATGCTCCTCAGGCCCACCATCCTGTCGCTGATCCCGCGGTTCATCCCGGCGGAGGGGCCGGCGTCGGGCCGCGGCGCGTATTACGGACTGTCCGCAACCTGTGGCGGCGTGGCGGTGCTGGCGGGAAACGCGGTGCTGGGGTGGCTGCTGGATCTGACCGGCCGCCATCACTGGTGGCCGGGCACCCCGTGGCTGCCGATGATCGGACTCGCGGTCCTGGCGGCGCTGGCCCTGCCACGGCTGCTGCGCGGCGTGCACCCGGAAAAGCCCGCTGCCCAACTGGCTCGCAGTTAACGCCGTTTTGAGGGCTGAAAACGGCAAGTACTGCAAGTCAGTTGGGCAGGGGCACCTGCGGGAGGGCGCGGCAGGGAGACGCTAGGCGCCGTACCAGCGGCGGAGCGTGCTGTTGACGAGGCCGATCAGCACGGCCGTCCACCAGCAGGCCTGCGAGATGCTGAGGGCGATCAGCAGGCGGTTGCGCAGCCGGCGGCCCAGTTCACTGAAACGAGTTTCCGGCGGGAGAGCGAACATCCGGTGCATGGCGGGGGCGATGCTCAGACCGTTGAGCATCAGGGCCAGCACGCAGACAAGCTTGATGACGGTCACCGGATTGGTGAGGTCGGGCTGGATGAGGGCACCGGAGGCCAGCAGCAGGGCCAGCCCGCCCCAGATCAGGGGCTTCGCGGCGGCCTCGAGCTTGGGGGATTCGTGCATCTGCACCTTGCCCATGAGCCACAGCAGGCCGAGCCAGTCGACAACGAGGATGGTGCCGAACGACAGCACCAGGGCCAGAATGTGGACCGCGAGACCGATGCGGTGCAGTTCCGGGCCGCAGTCCACGAAGTGGCCCACCAGCAGGGAGCCTACCCAGCCTGCGGTGCAGAGGAGGCCCAGCAGGAACAATCGGATGGTCTGCTTGAGGGAGGTGGTGCGGATGCGGTTGTCCCGCCTGCGCCGGACGGGGGCGAAAGTGCGCTTGGACGGGGAGGTTGCGGTGCGGGTTTCAGGGCGGGTCAAGGTGGTGCGGGTGTCGGCGATCATAAAATGCCGGCCTTTCATCACTGTTGGGCTCCCCTGAGAATGGTGCCGGGAGCTGGGCTGGCCGGGCGGTTCCGGACAGCAGGAATTGCAGGGCTGGGTTTGGGGATTATGGGGGTGCCGGGAGTGGCTGGCGCGCTGCGATGCAGGGCGCGGTCTCCTGGAAGGTATGGCTCCAGGGAGTTTCGGTCTACCTAAATGAATACGATACAGGTTGATTTCCGAATTAAGCAAAGAAAGAGTTTTTCAATCTCCGGCGTGTCGACTCGAAATTGTGACTTTCAATCGTGTAATACGAGCAATTCAACTGGGCCTTCGGCAAAGCTGCGGAAGGCCCGAGGTGAGGGTTCACGCCCCCGTGCAGAATCAGGTTCAGTCGTCGGAACCGTGGCCGCCGCTGTCGTCGCCCGGTTCGGGTGCCTTGCGCTGTCCGCCCTTGTCGTCACCCGGTTCCGGGGCCGTGCGCAGGCCGCCGCTGTCGTCGCCCGGGTGGACGACGACGGCGGGATTCCCGGCGGCGGGCTGGGAACCGGCGGTGCCCGCCGGCTGGGAGCCGGGATTGACGGCGCCGGACGGGGAGCCTATGGTGCTGCCGGGCTGGGACCCGGCCGGACCGGCGTCGTCATGTCCCGTAACAGTGCCGCCTGTGCCGTCACCGGGCGGACGCGTTGCTGCCGTCCGCCGGCCGCCCTTACGGTCACCGCCCTCGCTGTCCCCTTGGTCCGGCGCCGCGGCCGTCCTGGTGGCGGCGGG
Source organism: Arthrobacter sp. NPDC057388 (assembly GCF_042668165.1). Taxonomy (NCBI): domain Bacteria; kingdom Bacillati; phylum Actinomycetota; class Actinomycetes; order Micrococcales; family Micrococcaceae; genus Arthrobacter; species Arthrobacter sp. NPDC057388. The sequence continues at coordinate 39,009 of NZ_JBHVBL010000013.1, read as the reverse complement.
GGCGGTGCCGCTGCCGGCGACAGAGGCGGTGGCGGGCGCCGCTTTCGCGCTGGCGACGGCCGGTGTTGGAGTCCTGCCCGGGCTGTTAGGCAGAAGGACGCTGTTGGCGTTGCCGGTTCCCGCCGGCGTGGTGTTCAGCACCTGCGTGTTGACAGCGAGGGCTGCAGATCCGGTCAGGAGGATCCCGGTCACGGAAAGTGCAAGGGCTGCTCTGGTTTTCATGGTCCACTCCAGGAAGTTGTCCTAATTGGTTGGAGGCAGGTGCCAGGCCGCGGACGGGCTGTCACCCGGCGTCCTTGATCTCCTGCAGATGCGCCAGCATCGCCTGCTCGGGGTGCCCCGGATGTTCCGAGATGTGCCGGAGCAGACGCAGCCTGACCTCGGAGTTCAGGCTCTCGTCGCCAAGGATTTCGCCGATGAGCCGCATCAGTTGGCGCTGCAGAATGCCGCCATGCGGTGAGCGTTCGGGGCCGCGCGGCGGCGTGTGCCCGGCGCCTCCAGGGTGCCCGGCGGTGGGAGCCGGACAGGGAATTGCCGGCGGCCTTCCGGCCGGCTGGCTGGCGGGCCGGGCCGTCGGCGACTGCCAGTGGCTGCCGCCGGATGAGTACGGGTCAGGGCTCATCATCTTATTCACCTTCCACCTACGCCGCCCCGCGGGCCCTTCCGGCTGCGCTGAGACCGGCGGCGTTGCCGGCAATCCCCGTTGGCAGGAGGATGTGCCTCATGCCGATATTGTTCTTGGGCGCCATGGTGGATGGCCGGTGAACCTTGGACCGGCGGTGGGGGTGGGGTCCCCCCCGGGCCGCAGGTGCGCCGGAAGTTCCCGGCCTGTACGGGACGCCGGTAAATTGGGGGTCCGGCCTCTCCAAGGTTCAACGGGATTTCCCGAGGAACGGCTGGCACGATCTTTCCATCTGGTCGACGCCACAGCCGCGAGTGGCAGTTCAGCCAGTTGGCCGGCCCGGCAACTCACCCCCTGACATGCCGGGCCGGCAACCCCCCGGGTAGCTAGGCCTGCGAGTGGCGTGTCTCCAGCGGAGCCAGTAGCGCGTCCTGCAGTTCCGGACTCAGCGTGGGAGGCCGGTCGAGCTCAACGCCGAGGGCCAGCAGGGAGCGGCTTAGATAGTTTCGCGCCGCCGCCACCAGCGTGATGTCCATGATCTCTCTGTCGCTGAAGCCGTGCTCACGCAGCCTGAGGCCGTCAGCCTTGGTCATCGCCGCGGCATTGGCGCTGAGCTTTTCTGCGTACTCCATCATGGCTACCTCAGCGGGAGACAGCCCGGCGTTCCGAAAATCACGCGCGATCCGCAGCAGTTCCGGCTCCGGAATTGCCTTCAGGGACTTGAGTCCATGGGCCAGCCTGCAGTGTGTGGATCCGATGGCCGTTGCTGCTGCCAAGGTAATTAGCTCGTAACGCCGCAGGTCCATCCCGGCGGTGATCGTGCCCAGCAGCCCCTCGAAGGCCTCGTACGCCTCCGGATTGACCGCCATGGTTTTGGTATGGGTGGTGACGTACCCCAGGGACCGGAGGTCGTCGTCGTAGATCTTGGCCGTAAGGCCCGTGGCCTCAGCCTCGGGAGTGGTGCGCAGGACGGTCACGGCAGCTTCCTTGGACTCGCGGGAATGATCGGGATGAGGCCGGTGGGAAGCTTGATTTCCGCGTCCTCCGGCCGGTCCTGGCCCGCCCGTTCGATGGCGGCACGGAAGTGGGGCAGGCTGCGCTCCACCATTTCCTCGCTGGCCGTGAGGGAAATCCGGAAGAACCCTGGGGTTTCGAACAGGACGCCCGGAAGCACAAAGACGTCCTCCTGGCCGAGGGCCTCGGTGAAGGCCTCGTCGTCATCGATGGGGGAGCGGATGAACAGGTAGAAGGTGCCTTCGGCCGGCCGGAGCCGGTATCCCATGCCGCCCAGCTCCTGGACCATGCGGTCCCGCTTTTGCTGCAGCTGGCCGACGTCGATGCTGAACGTTTCCAGCCGCGGGAGCGCATATTGCAGCACTGCGTTGGGGTAGATCCAGCCCATGGCCAGCTGCATGGCCTCGATGGCGGTGCCCAGTTCCTTCCGGTCCGGCATGCTCTGCGGCAGCGCCAAGTAACCGATGCGCTCGCCCGGTGACAGGTGCGTCTTGCCGTAGGAGTAGGCCAGCAGTGTGTAGGGATAGAACTCCGCCGGGCTGTGAAAGCGGGCGCCGTCGAAGACGATCCTGTTGTACGGCTCATCCGAGACCAGGTAGATCCGCCGGCCTATCCGCTCCGACGCGTCATCAAGGAGCGCGGCAAGCTGGCGGAGCAGCCCGGGCGGGTAGATCCTTCCGGTGGGGTTGTTCGGCGAATTGATGATCACCACACGGGTGCGCTCCGTGATCGCACCTGCGATGGCCGCCAGATCCAGATCGAAGGTTTCAAGGTCGATGCTGACCTTGACCGGGACCAGTCCTGCCTCGACGGCGAGCGGCTCGTACAGGAACCAGGGCGGCAGGCTGTAGATGACCTCGTCGCCCGGATCGGAGACGGCCTTCAGCGCCACGGCGATCGCGGTGAACCCGCCGGTGGTGAGGTACAGGTCCCTGGGTTCGAAGGGGACCTCCAGCAGCCGGCTCAGGGACTCCGCGGCCGCCTCCCTGGCATCCACCTCGTTGGTCTTGTACGCGAACCACTGGTCGTCGTGCGGGTGGAGCGCGTCCCGGAGGGCATCAACATAGGCTTCCTGCGGCATCTGGTGCGGGTTGCCCAGGGTGAAGTCGCAGATGTCCGGAAGATGTTTGCGGCGGGAATAGGTGGAATGGTTCAGGTGCTCCGAGATCCTCCGGAACGACGGAATGCCGGCCACCTCAAGGGCGCGGCGCGATGCGGCGGAGCCGGTGCCCGGGGAGTCCGTCACTGTCCCGTATCCCGGGGCTTGGCATTGGCCTTCGCCGTGAGCAGCAGGTACTCCCATTCCATCTGCGCCGGGGTGTCGCCATGGGCTTCGATGTAGGTGCCGGCCAGTTCCGTGAGGGCCTCGTCCAGGGCCTTGGCCTTATCCCCGTCGCCCGACAGTGACTTGTACAGGGAGATGGTGGGGCCGTAGTGCGACTTGAAGTAGCGCAGGAAGTCCTCGGGCTGCCGGAAGCTGGTGATGGCAACGGTCCGCTTCTGCGCCCGGATGTCGTCCAGACGGTCGCCGAACAGCTTGCGGACATGGTCCTCGCTGCCCCAAAGCGGCGCGGGCTGCGTGCCTGGCGGCGGCGGGGGAGCGAACGGTTTCATGGTGGCGAACATCTGCCCGATAAAGCCCTCCGGCGTCCAGTGCAGCAGCCCCACGGTTCCGCCGGGCTTGCAGACACGCGCCATTTCGTCGGCGCTCGCCTGGTGGTGCGGGGCGAACATGGCACCGAGGCAGGACATGACGACGTCGAACTCGCCGTCCGCGAAGGGGAGGTTCTCGACGTCGGCCTCCACCCATTCGAGCTCAACGCCGCGGTCGGCAGCCTGCCGCCTGCCGGCGTCGAACATCTCCGGGGTGAGATCGCTGGCGATAACCCGGGCACCCATCATGGCCGCGGGGACGGCAGCATTGCCGGCACCCGTGCCGACGTCCAGGACGCGCTGGCGGGGTTTGACGTTGCAGGCCTCCACCAGGATCGCGCCCAGATCGGCGAGGAGCTCGCTGGCGAGGGCAGGGTAATCGCCCTGCGCCCACATGGCCCGGTGCTTTTCCTTCAGGGCCTTGTCCGCCCCGGCCTGGTCGTTCATGTCCGCGCACCTCTGCTCTCGCAGGTTCAGTTGCAGCGCACTGCCGAGTCAGTGGAGGCTGACCCGGTGGAGGCTGTGGTGCGACTTATTGTGGGCTTCGCGGCTGGGCTTGTAAAGGCTGCGCGGGGCGCCCGCCTTCGTCAGTCCCGGCGCCGGACGGCATACGCGAACAGGGACGTCGTGGCCACGGTGGCCAGATACCCTGCGATCACGATCAGCGAGATGCCCGCCCAGAAGTAGTTGGTGGTGCTGCCCTCCTGGCCGGCGCCCGGCGCAATGTTGACCAGCGAATACACGGACACCGCCGCCGAGGCCAGCCCCAGCACCACCGGCAGCCCGATCCACAGCCGCGCCGATCCCCAATGGCCGCCGAAGCCGTCCCAGACGCTCCACTCGCGGCCGTCGTTGCGGAGGATCAGCCAGCCCGCGGGAATCGTGAAGCAGCCCACCACGAGGAACGCCGCCACCACATCCGCCGGCCGGTGCCACTGGTTGACGAGCGTGGACATGCCTGAAGCGATCGCGAAGGTTCCGCCCACAAACCCGGCCAGCGGGCGCCACCGCGGGGAGGCCATGAGGAACACGGCCGCCGCCGCGGACGCTGCCAAGGTGGTGTGCCCGGACGGCAGCGAATTCAGCTCCAGCGTCTCCACGCCGCGGTATGGCCGCAGCGGCAGCAGGTCCTTCAGCACCTGGGTGGCGATGTTCGCCGCCACGCACGCCGTGACCGCAATACCGGCGTCCCGCCAGCGGCGGTGAAGGACCGTCACCAGAAGGACAACGACGGCGGCCATCACCAGGGAGATGGTGGGCAGCCAGTCCAGGAACCGGGTGGTCACCTTGCCCGCTGGCCCGTGGATTTCCACTGCCTCCACCAGGGCGGACTCGTCGATGAACTGGCCGGTGGTGGTGCGGACGAAGTAGTAGTAGGTGGCCGCGAGGCCCGTGGCGCAGGCCAGGGTGGCCACAGCAAACAGGAAGCCGGTGCCGGCTGCGAGGCGTACCGGCCCGGCCGAGGGCTGGCGGCGCGGCTTCTGACGGCCCTGCTGCTGGCGGCCTTGCTTCTTACGGCGGGGGTCCCTGAGCTGGAAAGTCATCGTAACAAGGGTGTCACAGTTTGCTGGGAGGTTCCTGTCCGCCGGGTGGGTGCGCCCTGCTTCCGGACTTCCGGAGGCTGCCTGGACTCTCGACACTGCCATGCCGCGCGATTACGTTGGGGCCATGAGCGAAAACCCAGACGTGACCGGCGCTGACCGCGACGAGCCGGCCCGCGACGAGCCTGGCCGGGAAGCGCCTGACCGGGAAGATATGGACCTCAGCACCAAGCTGGACCCGGATTTCATCCCGCAGCAGGGCGATACGCCGGAAGTGCAGCGCGCCCGCGAGCACCCGGAGGAAACCGGAAGTTGACGGCACCGCCGGCGCGCCGGAACGGCGGCCGGGAACAGGGCAGAACGGCGGGTAAGAACAGTGCCGGGGGCGGCTAAAGTTGGTGCATGGGCGGTCTCGTGGGTGCACTTGGCCCCATCCTGGAAATAATGACCTGGGTGGGCTTCCTCCCCGGCGTGCCGTTGCTCGTGTGGGGGCTGATTATCGAGCGGCGCCGCTGCGCGTGGACCAAGACCACCGGTGAGGTTTACACGGCCGGCGGCTTCACCGGCTTCCGCTGGACCGACCAGGAAAACGTCCCGCGCCAGACCCTGGTGGACTCGGACGTCGCGCGGGGGCTTGTGGCCGGAACGCAGGTGGAGCTGCATTACGACCTCTGCCACCCTTCACGGTGGGGCCTGAAACCGCCCAAGCACGACAATATCGTCCTGATCCTCGGCTGGATCCTCACCGCGGTGGGCGTTCTGAGTTTCGTCGGGGGATTCGTGGTCCTGCTCTTCTGAGCGGGTTTCCAGCCGACTGAGCGGCCCCCCAAGACTGAGCGCCCCCCAAGACTGAGCGACCCGCCCAATCCGGGCCTGACATGCATCGGGTACCCGTGCCGCGCCGGGTACCCGGTCTGTGGGGCAGCCGAAGCTGCGGTGTGCCTGCTAGACGTGCGGATCGACGGCTGCAGCCCGGTCGCCGCGCGGCGGACGGCCGCCGCGCCGGTTCCGGTCGCGCAAGTGGTCCAGCAGGGCCTGTTCAGGATGGCCGGGGTTCTCGGCCAGGTGGCGCAGGAGCCGGCGCCGGACCTCTGACCGCGGATCGGAGGTGGCGAGCACATTGTGAATGATGTCCAGGACCTGCTGGTGGAGTTCGGAGTCGTCCACCATCACGGTTGTCGGCTGGCCGTAGGCTGAGTCGACCGTGGAGCCCCATCGTTCCGGCGGAATGGGCTCGTACAGATCGCGGAATTCGGTGTGCATCACTGACTCCTTGTTGCGGGGGGAAACTGCTTCTTCTGGTTGCCGCCGCGTGCGCTTATTCATTGCTGCTGCCGCTCCTGCTGCTGGTGCCGGAGAGACCGTCTTTGCCGTCGAGCTGGCTCGAGGACGTTGAATCGTCAGTGGGTTCCACTGCGGGGGAAGTGACCTGGCGCGGTTCCACAAGCTCGACGCCGGCTTCCTCGTTAGGATTTTCGGTGTAGTCAGGGGCTTCGGTGGCGTCAGGGGCTTCTGTGGCGGGTGCCGGGTCCAGTGGCGCTGATTTCAGTGCGGGGGAGGAACTCCTGGGCGTCGCCCTGGGGCTGGTGCGCGGCGATACGCCGGGGTTTTCGGTGCTGCCCTTGAGCACCAAGTCCCGGGGGGCCGGTTCACGGACAATGACGCCGGGTTGCTCAGTTGTCGGAGCCCCGGTAACAGCCTGCGCCCAGACGGTGATGCTGGCGAGACCCACCAGCGGAATGCTGAGCAACGACCACCTTTTCATCGGCCTGCCACACCTCCTTCGTGCTTCAACTGTGGAGTGTGAAGGTGAGGCAGGGATGAGACGCCCATGAGAGTCTTCTCATGCACCCCGCATGCGGTCTAACCAGCAGGGGCGGCAGGGGAGGGGCCCGGAAGGCACACGAGGCGGTAACCCACGCCCCGGACAGTCTGGATGCGGTCCTGGCCGAGCTTGTGCCGCAGGTAGCGCACGTACACGTCCACCACGTTCGAGGAGCCTTCGAAGTGGTAGCCCCACACCCGGCTGAGGAGCTGCTCGCGGCTGAGCACCTTCCCGGCGTTCTCCATGAACGTGCGGGCCATGACGAACTCCCGGGCGGACAGGTCGATCACGCGGCCGCCGATCTCGGCCGTGCGGAGGTTCACGTCGAGCGACAGGTCGCCGCAGACGAACGTCGGCGCGGAGGCAACCGCCTGGGCCCCGCGGAGACGGAGCTTGATCCGGGACAGCAGTTCCTCGAACCGGAAGGGCTTGGTCATGTAGTCGTCCGCGCCGCCCTCGAGCGCCGCCACCGTGCTTTCGAGGCTGTCCGCCGCAGTCAGGATGATCACCGGAATCGTGGACTGCATGCCGCGGAGGTTCTTGAGCACGGTGAGACCGTCCATCCTCGGCATTCCGATGTCCAGGATGAGGAGGTCGAACTCCCCGGACGTGGCGTAATCCAGCGCCTTCACACCGTCCGAGACCTGGGTGGTGGTGTAACCGGCCGCGGTGAGGCCCTTGGCGAGGAACGCTGCGATGCGCGGCTCGTCGTCGGCTATCAGGATCCGGGTCAAGGAGTACCTCCCGCCCTGGTAGCCAGCCCAATGCCCGACGCCGGTCCCGCCGGCTTTGGCTTGCCGCCTCCGGCGCCCGTCCCCTTGTGCCGGGGTCCCCTGGGGGCGGGGCGGCCGGGGGCATGGCCTTCCATGCCGCTGCCGCTTTGGCCGGCGGCATCCGCCGCGGCCGAATCGTCCGCTTCACGGCCAGCGTGCCCGCCGCCGGACGGGATCCGGAGCACGAAGCGGCTGCCCTTGCCCTCCTCCGATTCCAGCAGCACCGTGCCGCCATGTGCCTCGGCGATGGCCTTCACGATGGACAGCCCCAGGCCTGAACCCTCCGACGCCGCCGAATTGCTGCCCTTGCCGAAGCGCTCGAAGATGCGCTCATGGTCGCCGGCGGGGATCCCTGTGCCTGTGTCTGACACCCAGATCTCCAGCACCCGCGGTGCCGAGTCTGCCAGCTCCCGCGCAACTGCCGCCCGGCCGCTCTGGGGAGCGCCGCCGTCGTCCTCCACCCAGGCCCCGCCGACGGAAATACGGTCCGACGCCGAGGTGTGCTTAACCGCGTTGGCAGCGAGCTGCTCGAGCGCCTGGGTGAGCCGGCGGCGGTCGGCGCGGATCAGGCCGCCCGGTTTCGCGTCCAGCTGCCACCGGCGCTCGCCGAGGACCCGGACCCGGTTCAGGACGTCTTCGAGGAGGTCGTCCGCCTCCACCCAGGCGGGGGTGACGAAGTCCGGCCGGCCGCTGCGGGCCAGGATCAGCAGGTCATCCACCAGTACCTGCATCCGGTCCAGCTCGTCCAGGAGCAGCATCCGGGTCTGGTCGACGTCGTCCGGATCCCCGGCCCGGAGCAGCTCCAGGTAGCCGCGGATGATCGTCATGGGGGTGCGCAGTTCGTGGCTGGCGTCGTGGACGAAGCGGCGCTGGTTGTCGAAGCCCGCTTCAAGACGCTCGAGCATGCGGTTGAAGTTCATCGCAAGCTGGGCAACGTCGTCCGTGCTGTCAGGCACCTCAACCCGCTTGGTCAGGTCCTCAAAGGTCGTGGCCTCGGTGGCTTCGCGGAGGCGCCGGACGGGACTGAGCAACCGTCCGGTGACCATGTAGCCCACCAGGCCGGTCATTGCGAGCGTTGCCAGGGAGGCCAGGGCGAACGTCCACATCGAAGCGAAAACCTCGGCCCGCTGCGCGCCGATCTCACTCGAGGCAATCAGCAGGCCCCTGTCCTGGCGGCCGCCGGTGTTCAGGGAAACCGACGTGATGGCCAGGCGGACCTGCCTGCCCTGAAGCTCAACGTCCCGCATGACAGTCTGGTTTGGAACACTCCAGTCCCAGACATGGTCGGTGATGGCGCGGGTGTTCAGCTTGGTTGGCTGTTCCGCGTAGGGCAGGATGACGTTGCCCCCGCGGAGCATGGTCATGACGGATTCGTAGCCGCCGGGAGCCCCGTTGCGCAGATAGGTCCTGAAGAGGTCGTGCAGGGTGGTGTACGCGGTGCCGCCGAAATTCGGCCGGCCTTGTTTGGCCAGCTCGTCCAGGTTCTTGCGCGGCAGCTGGAGTTCGGCGTTGACACGGTCGTTGAGGCTCTTCAGCTGCGCGGCATGGGTGGCCGCGCCGGCGACGAAGAGCCCCACGGCCATGAAGACAAGCAGCGTGGCCAGCAGCCGGAAGCGGACGGAATGGACCTCCGTGCGCAGTGCGCCGGCGGCGTTCATGGGAATACCCGGGCTCTTCCGCGGTGTGACGCACTTAACATGGCGCACGCCGGGGCGCGCCGCGCAGAAATTTTTTGAAATCCTGAGCGGCCGGCAAAGACGCTCATCGCCGAGTACTCGGAGTACTTGGTTGTACCCGGCCCGGCCATGGTCCGCCTCATTGGATCACCCATTTCATGCTGACTGAGCGGTCCTCCGGGGACGAGGATCGCAAAAGTACCGTTCTAACTGCGGATACTTACGAATGTAGCCCCGGGTTCTTGGGAAAAACTTGGTGTTCGCGGAGCCCGCTGCGGTCCTTCGGGCGGGTTCCAGGGGGAACCCGGGGGTCACCCCGGGCCACTCATCCGCGTGGTGGCCGGATAGATGCAAATGCGACCAAGTAGTGGCCGAACCGAAATTCGAGTACTCGCTACTCGTGCCCCTACTTGCCTGAGTGACAAGTATGAATCCAAGCCATTCATGGGGAATGCAGTTCATGGGGATAGTAGGTGCAGAAACAATGGTTCAGACAGTTGCAGAAGATACCCGTTGGGCCCGGAGAGCTAACGACGACGAGTACCTGCCAAATTCACTGGAAGATGGTGGCGCAACGACGAAGTTGTCTATCAACATCCTGGGTCCGCTCCGGGTCCGCCGCGGCGGCACGGTGATCGGATCCCACGAGCTGGGCGGCCCCAAGCCGCGCCAGGTCCTGGAAATCCTGTTGCTCAAGCTGGGGACCCCGGTCTCCAAGAACCACCTGATCGATGTACTGTGGAACGGCCAGCCGCCGGCTGAGGCCCTGTCCACGCTCGAAAGCTACGTCAGCGTCCTGCGCCGGCACCTTCAGCCGGGAAGCGGCAAGGGCGGCGCGCTCCGCACGGTTACCGGCGGCTACATGATCGACCGCAGCATGGTTGACCTGGACCTGGACCGCTTCGGAGACCTGCTCAAGCAGGCCGGGCATGCCTCTCCCGAGGAATCCTTCCGGCTGCTCGAGAAGGCCCTCGACATCGCGTCGGTGCCGCTGCTCGGTGATGAGCTGCTGGCCGGCTGGGCCGAAGAGGAGCGTTCGCTCCACTCCGCACGCGTCGCCAGCATCAAGGCGCGGGCCGCGGAAGCCGCCGTCGCCGTCGGACACCCTGAACGCGCGGTTGCCCTGGCCAGCGAACTGCTGGTGGACGATCCCATCAACGAGCGCGCCTGGACCGCACTGGTCCTGGGACTCGAGGAGTCGGGCCAGTACATGGAAGCGCTGCGGGCCTACGGGCGCTGCCGCCTGGTCATGGACCAGGAGATCGGCTGCCTCCCGGGACGTCCGCTGCGGGAAGCACACGCCCGGCTGCTGCAGGCAACAGCCGCCAGCGAGGACGAGATGGATCTCTCAGATTCGGATGCGCCGCTCCAGGCGACATCCCAGACCACCCGCGAAATCAGCATTCTCACCATCGATGACCACAGCACGTTCACCGAACTGCTGACGGCCGCCCTGGACCGCGAGCCCGACCTGCGCAGCGTCGCCTCGGCCACCACCGCCAAGAGCGGCGTGGAGCAGAGCATCGCCCTCAAGCCCGACGTCGTGATCATGGACTTCCACCTGCCCGACGGCGACGGACTCACCGCCGCTGCCCGCATCCTGGCGGACGCCCCCAACACGCGGATCGTCATGCTCACCGGCGATCCGACGCCCGAAGCCCTGCGGACGGCCGCCTCGATGGGCATCTGCGCCTTCCTGCCGAAGGGCGGATCGCTGTCCACCCTCCTGGACACCCTTCGCTACGCACGGGCCGGCAACATGGTGGTCCACCCGTCGCTGGTGGCGCAGCTGGGAATGTCCACTCCCGCTCCGGCCCCCGCCACACGCGAAGTGGAGCCGGGCGGACCCGTCCTGACGCCCAGGGAACTGGATGTGCTGCGGCTGATGGCCGGCGGCCACGGGTCGAAGGAAGTGGCCAGCAAGCTGGACATCTCCCTCAACACCTGCCGCGGCTACGTGAAGGCGATCTTCGCGAAGTTGGGAACCCACTCGCAGCTCGAATCGGTCATGGAAGCGTCACGGCGCGGCATGCTCGAGCAGCCCAACCATGGCTAGGCCATCGCTCCGCAAACCTGCCCTGTTCCGTCCGTTCGAATCGCCGGCCAACCAGAATTCAGAGGTTTTCAAGGCCGTCCGGCGGTTCCTGCTCATGGGGCTGGTTGCCCTGGTGGTGGTTACCACCCCGGTGGCCTTCTGGATCTGGTCCGAGGCTGAACGCCACGCGCTGCAGAACTCCAAGGAGGCCACCGACCACCTGGCCAACAACGTGGTGGGGCCGCTGCTGGACGAGGAAGTCCTGGCCGGCTCGCCCACCGCGGTTGAACGGCTGGATGAGCGCCTCCGCCCGTGGATGGGGGAGTCATCAGTCTTCGAGATCCGGCTGTGGAACAAGGACGGCCGCATCGTCTACTCGGAAGATTCCAACCTGATCGGCAAGACGTTCGATTTGCCGCATGAGGCGCAGGAAGTGCTGGCCGGCGGGGACGTCCCCGCCAACCTGGAGATGCAGAAGGACGAGGTCAACACGCCCGGCGTCGAAAACGGCGAGCTGGTGGAGGTCTACGTTCCTGTCACGGCCCCGGACGGCCAGAAGCTGGTTTTCGAGACCTATTACGACGACGACGGTGTCCGCCAGGAGCAGGCTGCCGTTCTGTTCGGCATGGCCCCGCCGTTCCTCCTGTCGCTGGCAGTCCTGCAGCTCGCGCAACTGTTCCCGGCAGTCCAGCTGGCGCGCAGGATCCAGGCCTATGAAGCCGGCCGGAGCCGGCTGCTCCGCCGGGCCATCGAAGCTTCGGAGCTCGAGCGGCAGCGCATCGCCCGGGACCTGCACGACGAAGTGATCCAGGAACTCTCGGGGCTGTCCTACGTCATGGAGTCCGAGGAACTGCACAGCCCGGTGGGCCAGCGGGCGCTCTTCTCAGACGCCCGGCGGATCCTGCAGGACAACGTCCGCAGCCTGCGGGCCATGACCAGCGAACTGTACCCGCCGGACCTGAATCGCCTCGGCCTCTCGGGGGCGCTGGCCCGGCTCGGCGATCCGCTTGAAGAACGCGGCATCAGCTTGGAGCTCGACCTGCCGGAGAAGTGCGAGCTGGACCGGGACCGCGCCGCGCTTTTCTATCGGGTGGCACGTGAGGCGCTGGCCAACACCGGCAAGCATTCCCGGGCGACCAAAGCCGAACTCCACCTCCGCCAGGACGGCGACTGCTCGGAGATCCGGATCCAGGACGACGGCTGCGGCTTCGACCAGGGCCAGGGATCGCCGGAAGGACACTTCGGCCTGCGCATCATGAAGGACACCATCGGCGAGGCCGGCGGCACGCTCCAGGTGATGTCCGCGCCGGGCCGGGGGACCACCGTGATAGCACGCTTCGGGGTCGGAGGCGCCGACGTTCCTGCCTCCTTCGACCACGAGCCGGAACCGGTGCCCTCGGGGTAGCTCCCTTTTTGGCACCAACAGCATTCACAAGCCGCCGGCCCCTCCAACGGAGTAGGGGCCGGCGCAGTCCGTTCAAACACGACCCTTCCTCACCTCCCGTCGCCTGGACCGTGATCCTTCCTCACGTCCCGTCGCCTGGACCGTGATGCTTCCTCACGTCCCGTCGCCTGAACCGTGATGCTTCCTCACGTCCCGTCGCCTGACTTCTGCGCCGGTACAGTGATCCCATGTCCTTCCAGCGCCCGTCCCTCGAGGAGTTGCTCGCCACAGCCCGCGTCGTGACGCTGCCCATGCGCGTGAAGTTCCGCGGGATCCTGGAACGGGAAACGCTGCTCCTCCGGGGCCCGGCCGGATGGAGCGAGTTCGGTGCATTCCCCGAGTACGGTGACGCGGAAGCCTCCCGCTGGCTCGCCTCCGCCATTGAGGCCGGCTGGTATGGTTTCCCGGACCCCGTACGGACCAGCATCCCCGTGAACGCGACCGTGCCCGCCGTCGCGGCCGGGCAGGTCCCGGAAGTACTGGCCCGCTTCGGCCGTGTGGACGCCGTCAAGGTCAAAGTGGCCGAACGCGGCCAGACGCTCGACGACGACGCCTCCCGGGTTGCTGCTGTCCGCGCCGCCCTCCCGGAGGCAGCCATCCGGGTGGACGCCAACGGCGGCTGGGATGTTCCTGCGGCGGTGGCTGCGCTGACCCGGCTGGCTGACGCGGGCCTGGAATACGCCGAACAGCCGGTGCCTGAGATCGCGGGCCTGGCCGAGGTGCGCCGGCAGCTCCGTGAGGCGGGCGTTCCGGTACTGATCGCGGCCGACGAAAGTGTCCGCAAGGAGGAGGACCCGCTCAAGGTGGCCCGGGCAGGAGCGGCGGATCTGCTCGTGGTCAAGGTGGCACCGCTTGGGGGAGTGCGGCGCGCGCTGGCGTTGGTGGCGGAGGCCGGGATGCCCGCCGTCGTCAGTTCAGCCCTCGACACGTCGGTGGGGATCCGCGCCGGGCTCGCGCTCGCGGCCGCTCTGCCGGAGCTGCCGTACGCGTGCGGGCTGGGAACGGTCTCGCTGCTGGCGGCGGACATCAGCACTGACCCGTTAGTGGCCGACGACGGCGCCATCACCTTGCGCGACACCGTCGCCGACGAGGGGCTGCTTGAGGAATATGCCGCAACGCCCGAACGCCGGGAATGGTGGCTCGCCCGGCTCCGCCGCGCGCACGCACTGCTCCCCGTCCCGGCGTAGGCCCGTTCCACGACGCGTCCTCACTTCCTGCCGGGTTTTCCCTGACGCGTCCTCACCTCCTGCCGGGTTTAGACCAACCCTTCCTCACCTCCTGTCGGGTTTTCCCTGACGCGTCCTCACCTCCTGCCGTCGAGTTCACCGGAACTTCATCTGAGTGTCGGCTTCCGGTTGGCTTTCACTGGAAGGGTGGCGGTGCCGCATCTAAACCCTTGGAAGGTCTCTTTCCCATGCCTGAAATCTCCGGACGCAAGTTCGCTCTGCTGCCCATGCTCGGTCACACCAAAGGCAAGCGCAGCCCCATCACCTGCGCCCTCAAGTGCGATAACGCCTGCGCGGGTGACGTCTGCAACACGAGCTCGAACAGCTACTTCCGCGACATTGCCTCCACCACGCTGTCCCGCCGCGCCGCCCTGGGCTTTGGCGCCGCCGGTGCCCTCGCCGTCGTGCTTGGGGGCGCCGTAAACTCCGGCGAGAAGGCCGTCGCCGACGGCGGAACGGGACTGTCGGCCGCCGCGAAGAACGGCTTTGGGCCGGGTGCGTCCAAGCTCAAGTTCACTGCCATCCCGGCCGTTGCATCCGATGTCGACGCGTTGACGGTTCCGGCAGGGTTCACCTGGCAGCCGGTGATCCGCTGGGGCGATCCGATCTTCAACGACGCGCCGGCGTTCGAACTGGGCAACCAGACCGCCGCAGCCCAGGAGCGGCAGTTCGGCTACAACAACGACTACTCGGACATTCTCGAGATCCCCGGCAGCAAGGGGCGCCGCGCGCTGCTGTTCGCGAACCACGAATACACCAACGAGAACATCATGTTCCCGGCCTCCATGCCTGCTGAGCAGATGCGTGCGGTGGGCGCGGCGGCCCACGGCCTGACCGTCGTCGAACTGGAGCGCAAAAACAAGAACCAGCCGTGGAGCTACGTCCAGGGCGCCCCGCTGAACCGGCGCTACCTGAACAGCACCCGCTACGAACTGACCGGCCCCGTCGCCGGTTCGGATCTGGTCAAGACGGTGGCTGATCCTGAGGGTCGCTGGATCAACGGCACATTGGGCAATTGCTCGGGCGGCACCACGCCGTGGGGCACCATCCTCTCTGGCGAGGAAAACTTCAACGGATACTTCGTTGCTCCGGGCACGTCCGCCTCGGACAAGCGCTACGGCCTGACGAACAAGGCCACGGCACGCCAGTGGGAGCTCGACGATCCCCGCTTCAACGCCAACAACCCCGGCTACGAGAACGAGACCAACCGCTTCGGCTGGATCGTGGAGGTGGATCCGTTCGATCCCACGTCCACACCGAAGAAGCACTCATCGCTGGGCCGCTTCAAGCACGAGGGTGCCAACGTGATCGTGGCGAAGTCCGGCCACGTGGTTGCCTATTCCGGCGACGACGAGCGCTTCGACTACCTTTACAAGTTCGTTTCCAAGGCCAAGTACCGCGAAGGCGACCGCAAGCACAATATGACGTTGCTCTCCGAAGGTGACCTCTACGTTGCCAAGTTCACCGGCAGCTCACCGGTGACGGAGATCGACGGCAAGGGCTCCGTTCCCTCCGACGGTTCCTTCGACGGCACGGGCGAGTGGCTGCCCCTGGTGGTCGGCGGCAAGTCCATGGTTGCCGGCATGTCCCTCGAGGAAGTGCTCGTGTACACGCGACTGGCCGCGGACAAGGTCGGCCCCACCAAGATGGACCGCTGCGAGGACGTCCAGCCCAGCCTGCACACCGGAAAGGTCTACGTCGCCTGCACCAATAACTCCGACCGCGGCAAGGCCGGCAAGGAAGGCGCCACCGAGGTCAACCCGCGCAACGAGAACCGCGACGGCCACATCGTCGAAATCACCGAGACCGGCGACCAGACGTACACCAGGTTCACCTGGAACCTGCTGATGGTCTGCGGCGACCCCTCCACGGGCGACGTCACCTACTTCTCCGGTTTCCCGGCCGACCAGGTTTCACCGATCTCGTGCCCCGACAACCTGGCTTTCGACTCGGTGGGCAACCTTTGGATCTCCACCGACGGCGCCCCGTCCGGCATCGGCAAGGCTGACGGGCTGTTCAAGGTCACCCTGGACGGTCCTCAGCGCGGCCGTGTGGAGCAGTTCCTCGCCGTGCCCCGCGACGCCGAAACCTGCGGCCCGATCATCCACGACACCGAGCGCAGCGTGTTCGTCTCCGTGCAGCACCCGGGCGAGGAGGGCACCTTCGAAGCGCCGACCTCCTACTTCCCGGACTACGTTGCCGCCGGCGCGTCACCCCGCCCCGGCCAGGCCCGGGCTCCGCGTCCGGCTGTGGTCCAGGTGTTCCGCGCGGACGCCTAGCCGCCGGTCACCGGCAGACGCTCCATCAGATCCTGCAGGGTTTTCCCGACGCGCCATCAGATCCTGCCGGTTCTCGGCCAACGCTCCCTCACTTTCCTGGGGAAAGTGAGGGAGCGTTTGGGTTTGGGCGGCAGGAGGTGAGGGAGCGTTTGGGTTTGGGCGGCAGGAGGTGAGGACGCGTTTGGGTGTGGGCGGCAGGAGGTGAGGACGCGTTTGGGTGTGGGCGGCAGGAGGTGAGGACGCGTTTGGGTTGGGGCGGCAGGAGGTGAGGACGCGTTTGGGTGTGGGCGGCAGGATCTGAGGGAGCGTTGGTTGGTGGCAGACTGGTTCGGTGACTTCCGAGCCCACTGAGCCCACCGCTTCCACTCCTGCTGAGCCTTCCGTTTCCGACGCACCCTCTGCCGGCACGTCCGACGCCGGTCTTGCGCCTGCGCTGGCCTCCGTGGCTTCTGCACGGATTGCGGTGGCGGCGCTGCTCGACGGCGGAGTCCGGTTTGTCGTGGTGGCTCCCGGATCGCGGTCCGCCCCCATGGCGTACGCGCTGGCTGAGGCCTCGGCGGCCGGGAAAGTCGAGCTCCTGGTCCGGATCGATGAGCGTTCGGCCGGGTTCACGGCGCTTGGCCTCGCGCTGGCCACGGGCGCACCGGTGGCCGTGCTGACCACGTCGGGGACGGCCGTCGGGAATCTTCTGCCGGCAGTGATGGAGGCCAACCACGCCGCCGTCCCCCTGGTGGTGCTTTCAGCCGACCGGCCGGAAGAACTGCGCGGAACAGGCGCGAACCAAACCACCGTCCAGCTGGACCTTTTCGGTGAGCACGTCCGCTTCGCCGTCGACGTTCCAGCCGGGGAGAGCCCGCAGCGCGCGGTGCAAACGGCGCTGGCCGCTGCAACCGGCGCCTTCGAGGACACGCCGCCGGGACCCGTTCAGCTGAACCTCGCCTTCCGCGACCCGCTGGTGCCTGAAGCGGGGGAGCGGCTGCCCGAACAGCGCGGCCACGGGACCTTCCGGATCGGTACCGACCCGCTTACGATGACCCTCGACCCCGCCCCGGCGGGCCTCCCGGAACGGCGCACCGTGGTCCTCGCAGGGCACGACGCCGGGCCGGTCGCCGAGGCGTTCGCCCGCGCCCATGGCTTGCCGCTGCTGGCTGAGCCGTCGTCGAACTCCCGCTTCGGCCCCAATGCCGTGGGACCGTACCGGCTGCTGCTGGAGCACTTCGGGCCGGATTCAGCGTCCCCGATCGAGCGTGCCGTGGTCTTTGGCCGCCCCACGCTGTCGCGGCCCGTCTCGGCGCTACTGGCCAGGACGGACATTCCGGCCGCCCTCTACGAGCCGGCGCCGGTGGCCTGGTACGAGCCAGGACGGCGCCGGGAAACGCCCATCGCCAGCCTGGCAGAACTCGCGGAGTTCGCCGGCCGCGGGCCGTCCTCATGGCTTGACGCCTGGCTGCTCGCCGGCGCGGCCGCCCAACATGCCGTCGACGGCATACTTGCCTCCGAGGAGTCAGCGACGGGTCCCGCCGTCGGCGCCCTTGTCTGGCAGCACACCCGGGGGCAGTTGGTCCTGGGGTCCTCCAACGGCATCCGCGACGTCGACCTCGCCGGCCAGCCCGCACCCGGACCCTCCGCCACGGTCTTCGCCAGCCGCGGCCTCGCCGGCATCGACGGCACCATCTCCACCGCCACCGGCATCGCCCTCGGCGGCCACCAGGAAACCACGCTGCTGCTCGGCGACGTCACTTTCCTGCACGACGCCGGGGGACTCTTCCTCGGCGCCGGCGAGGAACAGCCGAACCTTCGCATCGTGGTCCTCAACGACGCCGGCGGCGCCATTTTCAGCCTTCTGGAGCACGGTGCCGTTGCCGAGGCAGGCGGTTACGGGGACGCCGTCGAACGCCTCTTCGGCACCCCGCACTCCGTGGACATTGCCGCACTCGCCAAGGCATACGGCGTCGGGCATTGCTCGGTGAGTACGACGGCGGGACTCGCCGAAGCGCTTGCCGCGCCGTTCACCGGACGCACCATTGTTGAGGTGCGCACTGACCGGCATGAACTCCGCGCCCTGCATGGCAGGATCAAGGCGGCGGTGGGCACTGCAGTGGCCGGGGTTCTGGCTGACTAGGACCCGCTGCGAGGTGTTGCACGGCCCGTGACGCGCAAAAGCCCCGGCGCCACCGGAATTCCGGTAGCGCCGGGGCATATGCGTGTCGTAGAGCGGTTTCCGCGTCCTGGGAGGAGTGGGTCTACTCGGCGATCTCGATGTGGGTCGGGTCCAGCACGCGCCGGAGGAATTCCTTGGTGCGGCCCTGCGTGGGGGAGCCGATGACCTGCTCGGCGGCCCCCTGCTCCACCACCACGCCACCGTCCATGAACACCACGCGGTCGGCGACTTCGCGGGCAAAGCCCATCTCGTGGGTGACAACCAGCATGGTCATGCCTTCCTTGGCCAGGTTCCGCATGACGGAGAGCACGTCGCCGACGGTCTCGGGGTCGAGGGCCGAGGTGGGCTCGTCGAAGAGCATCAGTTCGGGGTCCATGCTCAGCGCGCGGGCGATGGCGACCCGCTGCTGCTGGCCGCCGGAGAGCTGGTCCGGGAACCGGTCGGCAAGGTGCCCCAGCCCCACGCGCTCCAGGTTGGCACGGGCGATCTGGTCGGCTTCGGCCTGCGGGCGCTTGAGCACCTTGGTCTGGGCAATGGTGCAGTTGCGCAGCGCGTTCAGGTGCGGAAACAGGTTGAACTGCTGGAACACCATGCCCACCTTGCGGCGCATCCTGTCGATGTCCACGTCGGGGTCGGTGGCATCGAAGCCGCCCACATGGATGCTGCCCTCATTGGGCTGTTCCAGCAGGTTGACGCACCGCAGCAGCGTGGACTTACCCGAGCCGGACGGGCCGATCAGGCACACCACTTCACCCGGTGCGACGTCCAGGCTGATGCCCTTGAGGACCTCGTTGGAGCCGTAGGACTTGCGCAGGTCCTTGATGGCCACACCGGCGGCGTGGACCCGCCCGGTCTGGGGGCGGGAGTGAATTTCGACGTCGTTCATGACTTCTCTGCCTAACGCTTGGTCCGCGCGGAGCGGCTTTCGAACTTCCGGGCCAGGAGGCTCAGCGGGATGGTCACCACAAGGTAGAACGCACCCGCCACCAGGAGCGGGGTGAGCCCTGCTCCCAGGCTGGAGATGCCGTCGCGGCCGAACTTGGTGAGCTCGTACTGCGCCGCCGTCAGGCCCAGGACGTAGATCAGCGAGGAGTCCTTGGTCAGCAGGATAACCTCGTTGGTCAGCGGCGGGAGGACAATCCGGAAAGCCTGCGGAATGACGATCGTGACCATGGCCCGCCACTGCGGCATGCCCAGCGACCGTGCCGCTTCCGTCTGGCCCTTCGGCACGGCCTGAAGCCCGGCACGAAGAGTCTCCGCGATGTAGGCGGAGGCCACCATGCCCAGGGACACCATCACCACGACGGCTACGTTCCACTGGACACCGAACGCGAGCGGAACACCGTAGCCGAAGGCGATGAACACCAGAAGTGCGGGGATGCCGCGGAAGAACTCGATGTAGCCGGTGGCGATCCAGCGGTACAGGGGGAAGCTGGAGAGCTTCATGAGGGCCAGCAGCAGGCCCCCGGACAGGCCCACGACGAAGCCGAGGAACGTGTAGATGAGGGTGTTCTTGAGGCCGGAGAAGAAGATGTCCGGGAACATCGGGCCGATCTTGGCGAAGTTGAAGACGTTGGTGCTGACGGTCTTCCAGTCGGTGGCCAGGATCAGCGCGGCCACGGCCACAACGAAAATCGCGGCCTGGATGTACAGACTTACTCTGGCCCGCTGTCGTGCGGTCATTGCCATGGTGTACTCACATTCATGTTGCGCGGTTGGGGCCCCGCACGGACTGCTGAGCAGATTCCGGACGAGGCCCCGGCCACGTAGGGGTCAGGCGCGCCGGATTACTTGGCGGCTTCGCCGAACCAGCTGGTCTCGAACTTCTTGAGGCTTCCGTCGTCGGTCAGGCGCTTCAGCGTGGCGTTGACCTGGTCCAGCATGGCGGTGTTGCCCTTCTTGACCGCGATGCCGAGCTTTTCCCCGGTGGCGTAGTTTTCGACGCGCTTGAACTTGGCGTCATCCTTGATGGCGTAGCCGAGAACCGACTGGTTGCCGAGGGCGGCATCAACGGTGCCGGCCTTCAGCGCCTGGACAAGCAGCCCGGTGTCCTCGAACTGCTGTGCGTCCAGGCCCTTGTCCTTGGCGTACTTGGCGCCGGTGGTGGCCTGCTGCACGCCAACCTTCTTGCCCTTGGCGCTGTCGAGGTTCGTGATGCCGGAGGCATCCGAGGCCACCAGGGTGAGGTCGTCGTTCAGGTAAGGATTAGAGAAGTCCATGACAGCCTTGCGCGTGTCCGTGATGGACACGGAGGAGATGGAGACGTCGCAGCCGGTGAGCGCGGTGCCGGTCTCGATGGCCTCGAAGGAGCTGTCCACCACGTTGAGTTCGGCCTTCACGTCCTTGGCCAGTTCGTTGGCGATGTCCATGTCGAAGCCGACGATCTTGCCGTCCTTCTGGAATTCGAACGGCTCGTAGGGGACATCCGAGCAGACAGTGAGCTTTCCGGAATTGACGAGCTGCGGGCCGCCGCTGCTGCTGGTGGCAGCCGGAGTGGAGCTGCCGCCGCCGCAAGCGGTGAGGCTGATGGCCCCGACGGCGAGGATAGCGGCTGCCTTGGCACTGAATTTGGCCGTGGCACGGGACTTAAGCTGCATTTCTTTACCTTTTGTTGCAGGGGTATGCGGAACTAAATCGGTTCATAGTGTATCGCCGAAGAGGAGATGTGCATCACAGAAAACTAAGTTTCACTATTTGATAACTAAACCACGACGTTTTTCAAGGGCTTTAATCGCGGGCATGTCTGGAATCCCGGACGCTCCCCGAGCCGCAGCCCGGACACCCGCCTGCAACCAGGGGGTCAGTTGCTGATGCCCAACGACTCCAGCATCGGCCGGAACTTGGCCCACGTCTCCGCCAGTTCCGCTTCAGGCTGCGAGCCTTCCACAATGCCGCATCCGGCATATAACCGCACGGTGGTGGGGGATTCGATGACGGCGCCGCGCAGTGCTATGCCCCACTCGCCGTTGCCGGCGGCGTCAAGCCAGCCCACGGGGCCGGCATACGGTCCCCGGTCCAGGTGCTCCAGCTTCCGGATCAGGGCCCCGGCAACCTGGGTGGGCGTGCCGCACACGGCGGCCGTGGGATGCAACGCGTTGATCAGGGCCAGGCAGGTGGGAACGTGCCCCTCCACCTCGGTGAGCTCGGCCTTGACGTCGGATGCGAGGTGCCACACGTTGGGCAGCTCCAGGATGAAGGGCTCATCATGCGCGTTCATGGCCTCGGAGAAGGGGGCAAGCTGGGTGGTCAGCGACTGGATGGCGATTTCATGTTCGTGCCGCTGCTTCTCGGAGCCGGCCAGGACACGTTCGGCGTAGTCCAGCGGCAGCCCGGCCTCGCCCACGGCGTCGCGGCGGTCCAGCGTCCCGGCGAGCACCCTGGCCTGGGCGGTGCGGCCTTCCACCTGGATGAGCATCTCCGGCGTCGCGCCCACCAGGCCGTCCACCCCGTAGGTCCAGCATTCCCGGTAGCGTCCGGCCAGCTGGCGCAGCACCTCGGCGGCATTCACGCCCGCCGGGACAGTAGCCACGACGTCCCGCGCCAGGACCAGCTTCTCCAGTTTCCCCGTGCGGATTTCGGCGACGCCGGCGGAGACGGCAGCCATCCAGTCCTCTTCGCTGAGGGAACCGGTTGTCAGCGTGGCCGGGTCCGGATGGACGACGGCGGCACCCGGGCCAGCGGCCGGCTCGCCGGCGGCGGCAGGCGGGTCCGACTCCAGCCACCCCTTCAGGGCGGCGACGGCGCCCGCCCCGGTGAGCTCGACGTCGTCGGCCGTTATCTGGGTGAGCCAGGCGTGCCCGTCACGGACTCCCACCACGATTTCCGGCACAATCAGGCGTGACTCGTGGTCCGAGGCCTTGGAGAAGGCGAAGGACCCGAAGGCGACCGGGCCGGTGCCGGGGCATTCCACGTGGTCAGTAATATCCGCCTCGATGACCAGATGGCGCCACCAGATGTCCGCCTCGAGGAACCGTTCGGGGCCAGTGGCGGTGAAGCGGGCTACCTCGCCGAAGCCCACCAGGCCGGCCTCGCGGCGGGTCCAGCACAGAACGTCATCGCGGACCAGATACGACGGCAGCCCCTCGGGAGCCGAATCTCCATCCAAAGGGACTGTCAGGGTGCGGAGGGTGCTGGTCATGATGGGTCAACAGTACTCCGCGCAGCAAGTCGCGGACGTTTCCCGGCCGGTCAGCAGGGCCACCACGCCCGGCGGCACCCGTGTCACGAAGCCTGCTGAACTTTTGAGACAATGACTGGGTGAACCGAGCATCCTTGGATAAGCGTCCGGACGAAGTAGCCACGATGTTTGACGACGTCGCACCCAAATACGACGTCGTCAACGATGTCCTGTCGATGGGGCAGACGCGCCGGTGGCGCAAGATCGTGGTCGAGGCCATGGACGTCCGGGCAGGCCAGCGGGTGCTCGACCTCGCCGCCGGAACGGGAACCTCCAGCGAGCCGTATGCCGATGCCGGCATCAACGTGGTGGCGTGCGACTTCTCCCTCGGCATGCTCAAGGTAGGCAAGCGCCGCCGCCCCGACATCGACTTCATCGCCGGGGACGCCACCAACCTGCCCTTCGCCGACAACACCTTCGACGCCAGCACCATCTCCTTCGGCCTGCGCAACGTCAACGAGCCCAGGAAGGCCCTCGCCGAGATGCTCCGGGTCACCAAGCCGGGCGGCAAGCTGGTCATCGCCGAGTTCTCCCAGCCCGTCGTTCCGTTGTGGCGCACCATGTACACCGAGTACCTCATGCGCGCCCTGCCCGCCATCGCCACCAAGGTCTCCTCCAACCCGGACGCCTACGTGTACCTGGCAGAATCCATCCGCGCCTGGCCGGACCAGGACCACCTCGCCGCATGGCTCCAGGACTCCGGCTGGCAGGACGTCACCTACCGCAACCTGAGCGGCGGCATCGTGGCCGTCCACCGCGCCCACAAGCCGCTCGCCGGCAACGGGTCGGCGGATGCCATCGCCGCCCACACCGGTCCGGTGGCCAAGCTGCGCCGCAACCTCCCGCGGACCGCCCGCTGACGCTGTGAAAGTACTGATTGTTGGCGCGGGTCCCGCCGGATCCACCGCCGCGTACTACCTGGCCAAAGCCGGCATCGACGTCACCGTCCTGGAAAAGACCAGCTTCCCGCGCGAAAAAGTGTGCGGCGACGGCCTCACCCCGCGGGCTGTCCGGGAAATCCAGAAGCTTGGCCTGCCGCACCCCGAGCAGGACGGCTGGCGCCGGAACAAGGGGCTGCGCCTGCTCGCCGGCGGCCGCAGCCTGGAACTGCCGTGGCCCGAGGTGTCTGACTTCCCGCAGTACGGCCTGATCCGCACCCGCCTCGGCTTTGACGAGGAACTGGCCCGGCATGCCCAGGCCGCCGGTGCCTCCGTGCTGGAACGCCACAGCGTCACCGAGGCGCTGCGCGACGACGACGGCCGCGTCACCGGAGTCCGCGCAGCGGTCCTCGACGAGTCCGGACGGAAGACGGGGGAGTCGCTCGACTTCAATGCCGACGTCGTTCTGGCCGCCGACGGAAACTCCACCCGCACCGCGGTCTCGCTCGGCATCCAGAAGCGCGACGACCGCCCGCTGGGCGTCGCCGTGCGCACCTACTTCCAGAGTCCGCGGCATGACGACGACTGGATGGAAGGCTGGCTGGAACTTCCCGGCCGGGGCGGCAAGCTCCTGCCGGGCTACGGATGGGTGTTCGGCGTCGGCGACGGCACCTCCAACGTGGGCCTGGGCATCCTCAACTCGTCCAAGGAATTCGGCAAGCTCGACTACAAGCAGGTCCTCCGCGAGTGGACCGCCGGGATGCCCGCAGAGTGGGGCTTCACGCCGGAGAACCAGGTCGGGGAGATCCGCGGCGCCGCCCTGCCCATGGGCTTCAACCGCACCCCGCACTACTCGCCCGGCCTGCTGCTCCTCGGCGACGCCGGCGGCATGGTGTCCCCGTTCAACGGCGAGGGCATCTCCTACGCCATGGAGTCCGCCCGCTTCGCGGCCGAGTTCATCATTGATGCGTCTGGGCGGGTCGCCTCCGGTGGCTGGAACACGTCCGACGCCGATGCCCGCCTTGCGGGGTACGCGGACTATGTGCGCGGACAGTGGGGATCCCACTTCACGCTGGGCCGCGCCTTCGCAACGCTGATCGGCAAGCCCTCCGTGATGAAGCTTGCGCTGCGGACCGGGATGCCGATCCCGGTGCTGATGCGCTTTGTGGTCCGCCTGCTGGCCAACCTGACGGACCCTTCGGCCAAGGGCTTCGAGGACCGCGTAATTCGCGTGCTCGAACTGCTGGTCCCCGCCACCTCCAATACCTCCGCACTTGCCCCCGCCGGCCCCAAATCAGCGGTTTCCGCAACAAAAAGTTAGGGTTAACCCGTGACCAACTCCGCGAACCACAGCTGGACGCACGCCGGGCACGGCCTGCCGGACTCTGAACCCAGCCTCAACACCACCGCCATCGCCACCGGACTGCAGCTGCCGGCAGGGTTTGCGGCCATCGCGGAAGACCCTGACCTGGGTCCTGCCATCACCACCAACCTTGCCCGGGTGGAGAAGAAGCTCCGCGAAGCCATCGCCAACTCCGACCCCCTGGCTGACGCAACGTCGCGTCACCTCGTGGAAGCCGGCGGCAAGCGCATCCGCCCCCTGCTGACCCTGCTCTGCGCCCACCTCGGTGACGCCTCCCTGCCCGCCGTGGTGCAGGCCGCCGTCGTGGTTGAACTGACGCACCTCGCCACGCTCTACCACGACGACGTCATGGACTCGGCGCCCTTCCGCCGCGGCGCCCCCACGGCGCACGAGGTCTGGGGCAACTCGGTGGCCGTCCTCACCGGCGACCTCATCTTCGCCCGCGCCTCCATCCTGGTGTCCGAGCTGGGCTCGCGCGCACTCGGCATCCAGGCCAGGACCTTCGAGCGGCTGTGCCTGGGCCAGCTGCACGAAACCGTCGGGCCCCGCCCGGACGAGGATCCGGTGAAGCACTACCTCTCCGTGATCGCGGACAAGACCGGCTCCCTCGTGGCGGCCTCCGGGCAGTTCGGCGCCATCTTCTCCGGCGCCGACGAGGCTTACGAGCAGGTTCTGGTGGAGTACGGCGAGAAGGTGGGCGTGGCCTTCCAGCTCGCGGACGACGTCATCGACGTGACGGGCGTCAAGGTCAAGTCCGGCAAGTCCCCGGGTACGGACCTGCGTGAAGGCGTTCCCACCCTGCCCGTGCTGCTGCTCCGCAACGCCGCAGCGGGCGGCGACCAGTCCGCCGTCGAACTTCTCAAGCTGATCGACGGCGACCTCTCCTCCGACGAGGCCCTCGCCGAAGCCGTCGCAGGGCTGCGCGAACACCCCGTCACCGCTGAGTCCTGGGTAGTGGCCCGCGCCTGGGCGGACGACGCCATCGCCGCACTGGCCCCGCTTCCGGAGGGCGTTGTGAAGGCCTCGCTGTCCAGCTTTGCGCGCGCAGTGGTGGATCGCGCCAGCTAGCCGCCCGCACTCATCAAGGAAGGCCCGCCCCCCAAGGCACGGGCCTTCCTTGTTTAATCCGGCATCGCACAAGCCGGCAGAAACGGAACGGCCCCGGTTCTGTGCAGCGTCACGAGTCATACGCTGCGCGGAACCGGGGCCGTCTCTCCGTTCGCATCAAACCCACCGGAGGCATTCAGTGGATCCGTGAAACACTCTATGACAGCTTTGTCATATCTGCAAAAGCTGTTGTTAACCGGCGTGTCACACACTCTGTGAGCCCTTCACCCGCCGTCGTGACCGTCTTTGGTTCAGGAGGACGAAGGACACGCCGCAACATGAGGCTTTAGGTAGGTTTCGCGCCTCAAAACAGGTCAGGACGGAGTGCCGCAGTTGTCCACATGGCGGTGCTCCAGACTCGCCGCGGCTCCGGTGTACGGTCACCTTTGAGTCATGGACCTGGAACTCTTCCTTGCCCGCCGCGGCGGTGTGGCCAGGAGAAGCGACATCCTGCGCGCCGGTTTCCAGAGGGTTCACCTGGAGGCCTTGGTGGCTGCTGGGCGCCTGCACCGCCCGCAGCGGGGCGTGTATGCAGTGGCCAAGGCGGACCGCGACGTTCTTGCCGCGTTCAGGGCGAACGGGCAATTGACGTGCATCTCGGCTGCACGGTTCTACGGCCTGTGGGTCCTGCACCCGCCGCAGGCCGTGCACCTCAGCTGCGGTAACGGTGTGCCCAAGCGGGGAGTGGTTGATCACGCGGCGTGCACCCATGAAGCCACGCTGGCCTACCCCGTGGCCGCATTGGCCGACGTACTCCTGCACGCACTACGCTGCCTGCCGGAGCTCGAAGCGTTGGTCATGGTGCAGTCCGCCACCGGCGCAGGGCAGATCTCGGTCAGTTTCCTGAGGAAGAAGCTCATCGGGAACAGGAACGGCCGTGCCCGCGCGGTGCTGGATCTCCTGATTCCCCGGGCGGATTCCGTTCTTGAGGTGCTGGCGCATACCCATTTCATCCGTGCAGGCCTCAAAGTGAAAATGCACGTCAACCTCCCGGGCGTGGGCGAAGTGGATTGCCTGGTGGAGGGATGCCTGGTGATCGAGCTGGATGGAGCCAGCCACTTCGAACCGAGTCAGATCAAGAAGGATCAGCGGAGAAATAAGGCGGGCATGCTCGGTGGCCACCTGACTCTGCGCTATTTCTATGACGACGTGGTGTACCAGCCCCAGGTGATGGTGGAGGAGATCCGCGCTGTGCTGCACTTATGGGCAACTGGCAGGTTCGCCCCTGGCTGTTGGCAGGGCAGGACTCCGCCGTCGTGACCCTCTTTGCCGGGCGTAAGGCCCAAACACGCCGACGCTGCGGCGTGTCTCGGCCGCCAGCCGGTCAAACAGGGTCGGGACGGAGGGAAAGGAGGAGCAGCGAAGAACTAGTCCTCGTCCTCGAAGGCCCACTCGAACATGTCGAAGACGAACTCCGAGAAGGTGCCTTCCTCGCTCTTCCACTGGCCGCGGGCATTGTTCCGGCGGTACACAATGGGGTCCGGGATGCTGAGGTCGCCCACACGGAACCCCCAGGTGAAGTTTTCTTCCTCGTCCTCGAGGAACATCAGGAAGCCTTCGTCGTCCACCTCGAGTTCCTCGGGGTCCCAGAAGTAGTGGTAGGCCTCCATGAGGTCCTCGCAGCCGCCGATCGCAAGGTAGAACTCGCGCAGCACCAGGGGGATGGTGAATTGGTGGTCGGAGAGCTCCGCGTCCAGTTCCTCGGCGGACAGCCCGTCCTCTTCCTGCCATTCGTCTTCGAGATACTTCGGGACAAGCGCGCGGAACTTCTCGAGGAACATGTCAGTCATGGCACTTATCCTAGCTAATCCCGGGCGCGTGAATTTCCGGCATCCAGGCCCAGCCGGTGCCACCCGCGGACGGCCAGCGGAATGCGCCAGGAAAGGCGCCACGCCACCACCCGGAAGGTGAAGACCGTGGCGGCCACAACGCAGGCGGTGACGGGAATGAATGCCCCCAGCTCCCACAGAACGGCAGTGAGGGCGGCGCCCAGGAACGCCGGCAGCGCATAGAGGTCGCGGGCGTCGAACAGCCGGGGCACCTCGTTGGCTGTGATG
This sequence comes from Arthrobacter sp. NPDC057388, assembly GCF_042668165.1. Lineage (NCBI taxonomy): Bacteria > Bacillati > Actinomycetota > Actinomycetes > Micrococcales > Micrococcaceae > Arthrobacter > Arthrobacter sp. NPDC057388. The sequence goes on along the minus strand of NZ_JBHVBL010000013.1, from coordinate 11,178 downwards.
TCGCGCAGCAGGCCGCCGCCCACCGCCGTCGTGACCCCCAGCAGCGCCGCCGACACGGGGTTCATGCCAAAGGCCAGCGCCTTCAGTGTCCCGGTGATGCAGAACATGCCCAGCCCGGCGGCATCGAACAGGGTCAGCAGCGACGTATAGCGCTGCACGCTGGAGAACAGGAAGTAAACCAGCCCGGTGGCCAGCAGCGGCGGCACCAGGTACACCGGGTTGCTGAACACCGCGGGCGGGCCGGCGCTGAGGATGATGTCGCGGATCACCCCGCCGCCCAGCGAAACCAGGGAGGCGAGCAGCAGGGACCCGAGGAGGTCGAACTGTTTCCGGGCGGCGAGCAGCGATCCGGACACCGCGAAGAAGAAGATGCCCGCCAGGTCCAGCCATGCCAGGGCGATGTCAAAAGAGAAGGTCATGGAGCGTCCCGGCAAACTTCAGGGGGCGGACAGTGCAGCTCCAACGTTACGCTAGCCCCTATGAATAGCCCGATCATGATCGCCTGTGCCCATGGGACCTCCAACACGCAGGGAGCCGCCGAGGTCAATGCGCTCCGCGACGCCATTGCCGCGCTGCGCCCGGGGCTCGACGTCCGCGAGGCCTACGTGGACGTCCAGCAGCCCGATCTTGTGGACGTGGTGGCCGGGCTTCCCGCGGACACGGCAGCGTCCGACGGCGGTGCTGCCGCCACCTCCGCTGCCGCAGCACCCCGGACCGCCGGTGAGCCGGGCGCCGCCGGCGCCTCCGCCGTCGTCGTCCCTTTGCTGCTCAGCGTGGGCTACCACGTGAAGGTGGACATCGCGAAGGCGGTGAAGAGCCGGCCCGGCACGGTGGCCGCGGCGCCGCTCGGGCCGGACCCGCGCCTTGCCGCGCTGCTGGACCAGCGGCTGCGGGAGGCCGGCGTCACCGACAACGACGCGATCGTGCTTGCTGCAGCCGGCTCGTCCAACCCGAACGCCGCAGTGAGCGTCGAGGAGCTCGCGGACCAGCTGCGTGCCCTGCGCTCCAACCGGATCGTGCCGGCGTACGGCGCCTCGGCCAAGCCGTCGGTGCCCGAGGCCGTGGCCATGCTCCGTGAGGAGGCCGCGGGCGGTGCCGGAGCGGGGGAGTCGGCCGGGGGAGTGAGCGTGGGCGGGCGAGTGGTGGTGGCGTCGTACCTCCTGGCTCCGGGCTACTTCCACGACCAGCTCGCCAAGGCCGGCGCGGACCTGGTGACCGAGCCGCTGCTGCCCTCGCCGGTGCTCGCCGAGATCGCCCTGGAACGCTACGACGCCGCCCTGGCGGCCCACGCCCTCACCTTCTGAAGGAGCCGTCAGCGGGCAGCCGCCCGAAGCACACTGAAGGAGTGGTCAGCGGGCAGCCGCCCGAAGCACAGCCCGCCGCGCCGTTCAAGGCCTCCCGGCGAGTCATGACGAAATGTTTCCTTAGGTGACTTAGCATTTCCGGGCCTTTGTGACGTATTTCTGCGCGGCTCTACAGTCGATGCATGACTGATACAGCTCTAGCCGGAGCGTCCACGGACAAGCCCGCGCGCCCCGCCCGTGCCTCCCGCCCCGCCGCCAAGCCTCACGGCCAGTGGAAGGTGGACGGACCCACCCCGCTTAACGCCAACGAAACCTGGAAGCAGGAAGACGACGGCCTCAACGTCCGCGAGCGTATCGAGTCCATCTACGCCAAGGAAGGCTTCGACGCCATCCCCGGCCAGGACCTGCACGGACGCTTCCGCTGGTGGGGCCTGTACACCCAGCGCAAGCAGGGGATCGACGGCGGCAAGACCGCAACGCTTGAGCCGCACGAGCTCGAGGACAAGTACTTCATGCTCCGCGTCCGGATCGACGGCGGTGCGCTGACCACCGAGCAGCTGCGCGTCATCGGCCAGATCTCCGTTGACTTCGCACGGGACTCCGCGGACATCACGGACCGCCAGAACATCCAGCTGCACTGGATCCGGGTGGAGGACGTTCCGGAGATCTGGCGCCGCCTCGAGAGCAACGGCCTGTCCACCACCGAGGCCTGCGGCGACGTTCCGCGTGTCATCCTCGGTTCCCCTGTGGCCGGCATCGCCAAGGACGAGATCATCGACCCCACCCCGCTCATCGCAGAGCTGGGCGAACGGTTCATCGGCAACCCGCTGCTGTCCAACCTGCCGCGCAAGTACAAGACGGCCATCACCGGGCATCCCAGCCAGGACGTGGTGCACGAGATCAATGACTGCGCGCTGGTCGGCGTCCGCCACCCCGAACTCGGCGTCGGCTACGACCTGTGGGTTGGCGGCGCACTGTCCACCAACCCGATGCTCGGCAAGCGCCTCGGCGCCTTCGTCACGCCGGAGCAGGCCGCGGACGTGTGGCTGGGTGTCACCAGCATCTTCCGTGACTACGGCTACCGCCGCATGCGCACCAAGGCCCGCCTCAAGTTCCTCCTGGCCGACTGGGGTCCGGAGAAGTTCCGCCAGATCCTCGAGGACGAATACCTCGGCTACAAGCTGGCTGACGGCCCCGCCGCACCCAAGCCGTCCACCCCGGGCGACCACGTGGGCGTGCACGAGCAGAAGGACGGCAAGTTCTTCATCGGCGCCACCCCGCTTGCTGGCCGCCTGTCCGGCTCGCAGCTGGTGAAGCTCGCGGACACCATTGAGGCCCGCGGCTCCCGCCGCCTGCGCACCACGCCGCACCAGAAGATCGTGGTGCTGGACGTGCCCAAGGACGAGGTGGAGCCGCTTGTGGCCGAACTGGACGCCCTGGGCCTGTCCGCCCGCCCGTCCGTGTTCCGCCGCGGCACCATCGCCTGTACCGGCATCGAGTTCTGCAAGCTGGCCATCGTGGAGACCAAGGTCACCGCTGCCACGGCCGTTGCCGAGCTGGAGCGCCGCCTGGCTGACCTCGCGGACAGCGGCCAGCTTCCGCAGGCCCTGTCCCTGCACATCAACGGCTGCCCCAACTCCTGCGCCCGCATCCAGACCGCGGACATCGGGCTCAAGGGCATGATGCTTCCCACGCCCGACGGCGACCCCAGCCCCGGCTTCCAGGTCCACCTGGGCGGCGGGCTGGCTTCCACCGAACGTGACGAAGCCGGTCTCGGACGCACCGTCCGCGGTTTGAAGGTCTACGTCGCCGACCTGCCCGACTACGTCGAACGCGTCGTCCGCCGGTTCGTCGCCGACCGTGCCGAAGGCCAGACCTTCGCCGAGTGGGCGCACGCAGCAGACGAGGAGGCACTGCAGTGACCAACGAAACCACGGTCCCGGCTACCAAGCGCTCCCACGAGGAGCTGAAGGCCCTCGCCGAGGCCGGCGCCGCCGAGCTCGGCTGGGATGCCCCGGCCCGCGACGTCATCGCCTGGGTCGAGCGCAACTTCGACATGCCCGCCGTCGCCGTTGCGTGCTCCATGGCCGACGCCGTCCTGCCGGCACTGGTCGCCGACCAGCTGCCCGGCGTGGACGTCCTGTTCCTGGAGACCGGCTACCACTTCCCGGAGACCTACGCCACGCGCGACGAGGTGGCCGCGAACCTCCGCGTCAACGTGGTGGACGTGCTTCCCGAGAACACCGTGGAGCAGCAGGACCGGCTCCTGGGCAAGGACCTCTTCGCCCGCGACGCCGCCCAGTGCTGCGCCCTCCGCAAGGTGGCCCCGCTGCAGCGCACGCTCGCCGGCTACGAACTGTGGTTCACCGGCGTCCGCCGCGACGAGGCCCCCACCCGCACCAACACGCCGCTGGTGGCCTGGGATGATAAGAACGGCCTGGTCAAGGTCAACCCGATGGCCGCCTGGACGTTCGACCAGCTGGTCCAGTACTCCGACGACAACCTCCTGCCCGTCAACCCGCTCCTGTCCCAGGGCTACCCGTCCATCGGATGCCAGCCCTGCACCCGCAAGGTGGCTCCCGGCGAGGACCCCCGCGCCGGCCGCTGGGCAGGAACCAACAAGACAGAATGCGGACTACACGTATGAGCACTTTCCTGACTGAGGAGTCCACCCTGGTGACCGACGCCGCTGAATCCACGCGCCTCTCCAGCCTGGACACCCTCGAATCCGAAGCCATCCACATCATCCGCGAGGTCGTCGCCGAGTTCGAGAAGCCGGCGCTGCTGTTCTCCGGCGGCAAGGACTCCGTGGTCATGCTGCACCTGGCCACCAAGGCCTTCTGGCCGGGCAAGGTCCCTTTCCCCGTGCTGCACGTGGACACCGGCCACAACTTCCCCGAGGTCATCGACTTCCGCGACCGGACCGTCGAGCGGCTGGGCCTGAAGCTCGTCGTCGGCTCCGTGCAGGAGTTCATTGACCGCGGCGAGCTGGCCGAGCGTGCCGACGGCACCCGCAACCCGCTGCAGACCGTCCCGCTGCTGGACGCCATCCAGTCCAACAAGTTCGACGCCGTCTTCGGCGGCGGCCGCCGGGACGAGGACAAGGCCCGTGCTAAGGAGCGCATCCTGAGCCTTCGCGACGAGTTCGGCCAGTGGGATCCGCGCAACCAGCGCCCCGAGCTGTGGAACCTGTACAACGGCCGCCACACCGTGGGCCAGCACGTCCGCGCGTTCCCCATCAGCAACTGGACCGAGCTGGACGTCTGGCGCTACATCGAGCGCGAAAACATTGAACTTCCGGGCCTGTACTACGCCCACGAGCGCGAGGTCTTCGCCCGCGACGGCATGTGGCGCGCAGTCGGCGAGGTGTCCCAGCCGCTGCCGCATGAGGAAGTCATCACCAAGACCGTCCGTTACCGGACCGTCGGTGACATGTCCTGCACCGGCGCCGTTGAATCGGCTGCCGCCACCGTGCGCGACGTCGTGATCGAAGTTGCCGCCTCCACCATCACCGAACGTGGCGCCACCCGTGCGGATGACCGCATCTCCGAGGCCGCCATGGAAGACCGCAAGAAGGACGGCTACTTCTAATGACTACCGACATTGACACCGCCCGCGCTGCGGCGCTCCTGGACGAGGCCCCGCTCGCGTCCGCTTCGCTGTTCCGCTTTGCCACGGCCGGATCGGTCGACGACGGGAAGTCCACTCTGGTGGGCCGCCTCCTGCACGACTCCAAGGCCATCCTTGCCGACCAGCTCGAGGCTGTTGCCCGCACGTCCTCGGACCGCGGCTTCGGCGGCGACAAGGGCGGCATCGACCTCGCACTGCTGACCGACGGCCTGCGCGCCGAGCGCGAGCAGGGCATCACCATCGACGTCGCCTACCGCTACTTCGCCACGGACCGCCGCAGCTTCATCCTCGCGGACTGCCCCGGGCATGTGCAGTACACCAAGAACACGGTGACCGGCGCGTCCACCGCGGATGCCGTCGTCGTGCTCATTGACGCCCGCAAGGGTGTCCTCGAGCAGACCCGCCGGCACCTGTCCGTGCTGCAGCTGCTGCGCGTGGCCCACGTGATCGTGGCCGTGAACAAGATCGACCTCGTGGACTTCAGCGAGACCGTGTTCCGCGAGATCGAGGCGGACGTGCAGCAGGTGGGCCGCGAGCTGGGCCTGGGTTCCGACGGCATCTCGGACCTGCTGGTGGTTCCGGTTTCCGCGCTCGACGGCGACAACGTCGTCGAGCGCTCGGAGCGAACCCCCTGGTACACCGGCCCTGCGCTGCTGGAGGTCCTGGAGACGCTGCCCGCCGCCGATGAACTCGAGAGCCACCTGGAAAGCTTCCGCTTCCCCGTGCAGCTGGTGATCCGGCCGCAGGGCGCGCTGGCGCCGGACGCCGTTGCCGCCGGGCTCGACGTCGAGGCGTACCGCGACTACCGCGCCTACGCCGGGCAGATCACCGAAGGCTCCGTGAAGGTGGGGGACCAGGTCAGCGTGCTGACGCCCGGCCAGGACCCGCGGACCACCACCGTTGTGGGCATCGACTTCGCCGGGGCATCGCTGGAGGAAGCCTCCGCCCCGCAGTCCGTGGCCATCCGGCTGGCAGACGAGTTCGACGTCGCCCGCGGTGACACCATCGCCGCCGCAGGCACCGTCCGCGAGAGCTCTGCCGACCTGTACGCCCAGCTGTGCTGGCTGTCCCCGAAGCCGCTCCGCGAGGGCGCGAAGGTCCTGGTCAAGCACGGCACCCGCACCGTGCAGGCCCTGGTCCGCAGCGTCAGCGGCAAGCTGGACCTGGCCACCTTCAACCTCGAGGGTGCCTCCAGCCTGGAGCTCAACGACATCGGACACGCGCAGCTCCGGCTGGCCGCCCCGCTGCCGCTCGAGAACTACCTGCACCACCGCCGCACGGGCGCGTTCCTGGTGATCGACCCGATCGACGGCAACACCCTCGCCGCCGGCCTGGTCAAGGACCACCCGGGCGACCACGAGGACGAGCGCTACAGCATCTGATCTCCGCGAATTAGCCGGAACGCATCGAGGCCGCCGTAACTGTACGGCGGCCTCGCTGCGTTCCGGCGTCTTCGGCGGTTAAAGCGCCGCGCCGGCCTCCAGGATCGACTTGAGCTTGTGCAGGTCCTTGCGTGTTGCCCTGCGGATCATCGGCGGCATGAGCAGCCCCGCGAGCCGCGAAAAACCCGACGGCTGGCCCGTGTTGCCGAGCGTCATCCGGGCTCCGCCGCCGGTTTCCGCCCAGGTGTAGGTTGTCTGCATCGGAAAGGGGCCCTGCGCGGTGCGCATCACCAGCTTCTCGCCCGGAACGTACTCGACGAATTCGTAGGTGTAGTTCAGCTCCCGGCCCAGGAACCTGGCAGTGAAGGCCACCTTGGAGCCGACGTCGATGGGTCCTGCCGTCAGCCGCTGCGAAGAGTGGATGTTGTCGTACCACTTCGGGGCGTTGTCCGGGTTCGCAGCGTACTCTGCAACTTCCTCCCGCGGCCGCCGGATGAGGATCTCTGTCTCAACGTCCACCATGCTTGTGCCTCCTTTGGGAAGTACCGGTCATTTGGGCAGCGCCGGGGTTTAGCCTAGAACCTACGCTAGTCCGCGTTCTTCCAGTTGGAGGCCATGCATGGAAAACATCACCAGCCGGCTCCTGAACTGGGCCTCGATCCTGGACGACAAGACCCGTGAGCAGGCCCTCACCACCTCCCGCCTGCCCTTCATCTACCCCCATCTGGCGCTGATGCCGGATGCGCACCTGGGCAAGGGCGCAACGGTGGGATCCGTCATCCCGACGCTCGGCGCGATCATTCCCTCCGCCGTCGGGGTGGACATCGGGTGCGGCATGATCGCGGTGCGGACCCAGTACACCCTCAAAGACCTCCCGCGGGACCGGAAGCCGCTGCGCGAGGGCATCGAGCGTGCCGTCCCGCTGTCCGCCGGCCACAACAACCGCAAGGTGACGGCCACGGCGGAGCCACGCATCGCCGAACTGCACCGGCGGGCCGAGAAGGCCGGCTTCAACCCTGCCCAGTACGTGGCGAAATGGGAGCTCCAGCTCGGCTCGCTTGGCTCCGGCAACCACTTCATCGAGGTCTGCGCCGACGAAACGGATGCTGTCTGGCTGTTCCTGCACTCCGGCTCACGCGGCGTGGGGAACAAGATCGCCCAGCACCACATCGAAGTGGCGCAGGGCTGGGCCCGCGACAAGCGGATCACCCTGGAGGACAGGGACCTTGCGTACCTGGAGGAGGGCACACCCCAGTTCACGCGGTACATCAAGGAGCTGCGCTGGGCCCAGCACTTCGCCCTGCTTAACCGCGAGGAGATGATGGACCGCGTCATCCGGCAGTTCAGCGACTGGGTCGGCGGAACGGTCAAGGAGACGGAGCGGATCAACTGCCACCACAACTTCACCCAGCAGGAAACGCATTACGGAAAGTCCGTCTGGGTGTCGCGCAAGGGTGCCATCAAGGCGGAAGCGGGCGACCCCGGCCTCATTCCGGGTTCCATGGGCACGGCCTCCTACGTTGTGGAGGGCCTAGGCAACACTGCCTCCCTGAACTCGTCGCCGCACGGTGCCGGCCGCGAGTACTCACGCAATGCCGCCCGCAAGGCCTTCTCCCTGGCGCAGCTGAAGGAGGCCATGCACGGCATCGAGTTCCGGGCCACGGAGGCGTTCATCGACGAGATCCCTGCAGCCTACAAGCCCATCGACCAGGTTATGCGGGACGCCGCGGACCTGGTGACCGTGCGGCACCGGCTGCGCCAGCTCGTCAATGTCAAGGGGGATTAGCCCCTGTAACGTTACGGGCGCACCAGTACGCGGTTTTTGTGGCTGAATGTGACGTTGGATGAACCTGCGTGACCCCGGGTTTCCGCTTCATTGAACCCCCTTTATGCCAGTCCCTATGGTGAATCCATGAGTACTCCCAGGCCGGGCATGACCCGCATTGTGGCCGGCGAAAGCCAGACGCCCAAGCGCCGCCGTGCCCTGGAAGTCGCACTGGCCGTCGGCCTGGTCCTGCTGATCAGTGTGGGAGCGGTCGTCGCATCGGCAGTGGCCCGGGATTCGAACGCTTCGGCGGCCCCTGTTGCCGCTGGTACCCCGGCGGAAGAGCTGAAGCTGGGCTACTTCGGCAACATCACGCACGCTCCAGCGCTGGTCGGCGTCAAGCAGGGCTTCATCGCCAAGAGCCTCGGCAGCACGAAGCTGAGCACGCAGGTCTTCAATGCAGGTCCCGCGGCGATCGAGGCGCTGAACGCCGGTGCGATCGACGCCACGTACATCGGCCCGAACCCGGCCATCAACTCGTTCGTCAAGAGCAAGGGCGAGTCCGTCAGCGTCATCGCCGGTGCAGCGTCCGGCGGCGCGCAGCTGGTGGTCAAGCCGGAGATCAAGAGCGCGGCGGACCTGAAGGGCAAGACGCTCGCCTCCCCGCAGCTGGGCGGCACGCAGGACGTGGCGCTGCGCGCGTGGCTGGGCAAGCAGGGCTACAAGACCTCTCCCGACGGCGGCGGGGACGTTGCGATCAACCCCACCGAGAACGCCCAGACGCTGAAGCTGTTCCAGGACGGCAAGCTCGACGGCGCGTGGGTGCCTGAGCCGTGGGCCTCCCGGCTGGTGCTCCAGGCCGGGGCGAAGGTGCTGGTGGATGAGAAGGACCTGTGGGACGGGTCGCTGACGGGCAAGCCGGGCGAGTTCCCCACCACCATCCTGATCGTGAACAAGAAGTTCGCGGCCGAGCACCCGCAGACCGTGGAGGCCCTGCTCAAGGGCCACGTCGAAGCCGTGAAGTGGCTGAACGACACCCCGTCCGCCGAGAAGGCCGCCGTCGTCAACGCCGCCCTCAAACAGGACGCCGGCAAGGCACTGGCCCAGAACGTCATTGACCGCTCTCTGAAGAACATCGTCTTCACGGTGGACCCGCTGGCCGGAACGTACCAGAAGCTGCTGCAGGACGGCGTCGATGCCGGAACCACCAAGCAGGCCGACCTCAGCGGCCTCTTCGACCTCCGGGCGCTGAACGCAGTGTCCACGGAAAAAACCTCAGCTGCAGGGCTGGGCCGGGACTAGCCCGGCCCGCATCTGCACCGCCGCATTCACTGCACCTCGAACAAAGGACGGGACCATGCCAGTCGTACTGGAGAACCTGGGCAAGCGCTTCGGCGAAGGCGCCCCGGTGCTGGACGACGTCAATGCCACCATCGGCAAGGGTGAGTTCGTTGCCCTCCTCGGTGCGTCCGGCTGCGGCAAGTCCACCCTGCTGAACATCATGGCGGGACTGGAGCTCCCGACGTCGGGCGCCCTTGAGGTGCCCAGCGACGGCGCCGCCTTCATGTTCCAGGACTCCGCCCTCTTCCCGTGGCTCACCGCGCGCGAGAACGTCGAGCTGGCGCTGAAGCTGCGCGGCGTGGGCAAGGCCGAGCGGCGGGTCAAGGCCGCCGAGCTGCTGGACCTGGTCCACCTCGGCGAGGCCGCAGACCGGCGCCCGCACGAGCTCTCCGGCGGCATGCGCCAGCGGGTGGCCCTGGCCCGTTCACTGGCGCAGGACCGGCAGCTGCTGCTCATGGACGAGCCGTTCGCGGCCCTCGACGCCATCACCCGTGACCTCCTGCATGACGAACTGGAGCGCATCTGGAAGGAAACCGGACGCACCATCGTCTTTGTGACCCACAACGTCCGCGAAGCGGTCCGGCTGGGCCAGCGCGTCCTGCTGCTGTCCTCCCGGCCCGGCCGCGTGGTGCAGGAATGGGAAGTCACCGAAGAACACCGTACCGACGCCGGTCTTGCCGGACAGCTGACCGGGGTCATCACCGCCCGGCTGCGAGAGGAGATCCGCCGCCATGCCAAGTAACTCATCTCCCGTGGCTGAGCCCGTCGAGACGCCCGTGGCCGAGGCACCGGTGGTTGAGCCTACGGAAACCAGGCGGACCTCGTCTGACGGTGAGAAGGTCCACGCCGCGCTGACCCGGTCCTCCACCGGCTCCGCTGACCTGCGTGAACTGGAATCCGGGCTCGACTCGCTGCAGTCCGACGCTGTCCGCAAGGCACGCGTCGACTGGAGCCGCGTCCTGCTGCCGGTCGCCGCGGTGGTGGTGCTGATTATCATCTGGCAGTTCTATGTCTCGCTCGGCCTCAAGCGCCGCGACCAGGTGCCCGGCCCCATGGATGTGCTGGAGCAGTTTGGCACGCTGTGGGCCGAGGGATCGCTGCAGGAGGCGGTCTGGACATCGCTGCAGCGCGGGCTTCTGGGATTCCTGATCAGCGTTGCGATTGCCACCCCGATCGGTCTGCTCCTGGCCCAGGTGGCGCCGCTGCGCCGGGCGTTCGGCCCGCTGATCTCAGGGCTGCAGGTTCTGCCTTCGGTCGCCTGGGTGCCGGCGGCGATCATCTGGTTCGGGCTCACCGACGCCACCGTGTACTTCGTGGTGTTCATGGGCGCCATCCCGTCCATCATCAACGGCCTCATCTCCGGCGTGGACCAGATTCCACCGCAGTACCGCAGCGTGGGCACCGTCCTGGGCGCTTCGCGGCTGCAGATGGCCGTGCAGATCATCCTCCCAGCGGCGCTGCCGGGCTACCTCGGCGGCCTCAAACAGGGCTGGGCTTTCTCCTGGCGTTCGCTCATGGCCGCGGAAATCATCGCGGTGGGCGGCACCATTGGCTTCGGCCTCGGCTCCATGCTGAACCAGGGCCGCGACCTCGCCGACATGACCATCGTGATGTCCGCGATCCTCCTGATCCTCGCCGTGGGCATCCTCATCGAGCTGCTGGTTTTCGCGCCGATCGAGAAGCGCCTTCTGCAGCGCCGCGGCCTCCTGGCAGGCAGCACCCGCTAATCACCGCACTGAAGCAGAAAGCCCGACGG
>NZ_JBHVBL010000012.1:0-107136 GCF_042668165.1 Arthrobacter sp. NPDC057388 | reverse complement strand
GTCCCAGCCAAGGCTGGGACAGGGCCCGCTTTTCACGCGGCCGGCTGGCCGCTAGGGGGCAACGGGCGGTACTCGAAAGAGCATCAGTTGCCGGCTACAAGAACCACCTCAGCGGTTCCGGTCAGCGGGGCCGAGGAGGCGTCGCCGGCGTCCGTGTAGCTTGCGCTGAAGACGGCCGAGAGGTCGTCCACTGCGGGGTCGTGGCCTTCGGGGACGGTGGTGGTCAGGGTTCCGGTGCAGCCCGAAGTGGTGGTCTGCGGGTGACCGTGCGTGTGGTGGCCCAGGATGTAGCTCACCTTGACCAGCGAGCAGTCAACCGGCTGATCATCGGTGACGCGGACTTCGTAGGTGACCGTGTCGCCGAAGTGGAATTCCTGCCCAGCTACGGGGCTGATGAACTCGATGACCGGTGCCTGGTTGCCTACCTCGATTGCCACTTCGGCGGAGGAGTGGCGTCCGCGGTGCAGGCCGCCCAGGTCCGTAACGCGCAGGCTCGCGGTGTAGGTTCCGATTTCCTCGTAAGTCCAGGTGGGATTGGCTTCCTCGGAGTCAACGACGCCGTCGGAGTTGAAGTCCCATTCGTAGCGGATCTTGTCGCCGTCGGCGTCGGTGGTGCCCTCGCTCGAGAACTTGACGGTCAGCGGTGATGCCCCGGCAGTCGGCGTGCCGGAGGCTACTGCCACCGGGCTGTGGTTGCCGTTGGCACCGATGAAGTCGATCCGGGAAAGCTGCGCGTCCGGGTTCTCGCCGAAGTAGCCGTCTCCGTACTCAAGAACGTAGAGGGCGCCGTTGGAGCCGAACTCCATGTCGATGGGGTTGTCGACGACGAGCGAGTCGACGACGTTCTCGATGGAGGCGAGGTCACCGTTTTCGGTGGTCATGCCCTTGATGTAGTCGCGGGTCCACTCGTAGAAGAAGGACTTGCCATCGTAGTAGGAGGGCCAGGCGACAGGGGCCTTGCCCTTGGTTGCCTTCTCGTCGAATTCGTAGGCCGGGCCGGCCATCGGGCCGATTCCGCCCGTTTCAAGCTCCGGGAACTCGGCAGATGCACCGTAGGAGTACCAAACCTCGGGCTGGGATACCGGGGGCAGCTCACGGAGGCCGGTGTTGTTGGGCGACTCGTTGACGGGGGCGGCACAGTTGAACGCAGCGCCGGAGGTCCCGGTGGCGAAGTCGTAATCTACGTACGGCAGTTCTGCGGTGGCGCAGTAGGGCCAGCCGTAGTTGGAAGGTTCGGTGACTGCCATCCACTTGCCGGTGCCGGCAGGGCCACGGAGGGGGTTGGCAGTACGGGCGTCAGGCGAGTAGTCGGCAACGTAGAGCTCGCCGGTCTTCTGGTTCAGGTCAACCCGGAAAGGGTTGCGCAGGCCCATGACGTAGATTTCGGGCCGGGTCTTGGGCGTGCCGGGCTGGAAGAGGTTGCCTTCGGGGATGGTGTATCCGCCGCCGTCCTTGGGCGTGATGCGCAGGACCTTGCCGCGCAGGTCGTTCGTGTTTGCGGAGGTGCGCTGCGCATCGAGTGCGGGGTTGCTGGTGGGGCGCTCGTCAATCGGCGTGTAGCCGCCGGACTGGAACGGGTTGGTGTCGTCACCCGTGGAGAGGTAGAGGTTCCCCTCGGCGTCAAACACGATGTCACCGCCGACGTGGCAGCAGATGCCGCGGTCCACAGGCACGTCGATGATGTGCTGCTCGGTGGCGAGGTCGATGGTGGAACCGTTGAACTGAAAGCGTGAAAGCTTCAGGGATCCGCTGAACTTTTCGAAGTCCGCTGCCGTGCCGGTGAAGGGCGCGTCGCCCTCGTTGACGCCGGGGGTTGCGGGGTCATCCACCGGAGTGTCCTGCGGCGGCGAGTAGTACAGGTAAACCCAGTTGTTGCCCTTGGTGCCGAACTTTGGGTCGAGTGCGATGCTCTGCAGGCCTTCTTCGTCGTGCTGGTAGACGTCCAGCTTTGCAGCCAGGGTGTTCAGGCCTGTCTTGTCGTTGTTGAGCCATACCTCGCCGCCGCGCGTAGTGTGCAGGACATTGTTGTTTGGCAGCACCGCCAGGTCAACGGGCTCGCCCGGGGTGTCGTTCAGCGTCACCTTCTGGAAGCTGCTGTCCGCGGGAGCTGCAGCGGGAGCACTGTCCCCCGGCTGGGCCTGTGCGGGTGTGACGGCAAATGCGCTGGCCAGCAGCGCTGCTATGGCGAGGCCGGCACCCGCACGGACTGCGGCTTTCCCTCGCAGGCCGGCGGCGCCGGTATGGGGTGCGGAAGCTTTCGCTATCCCATGTCGATTGACTGTCATCGTTCACTTTCTTCTCGTCATTGAGGAGCCGGACCAGCCGGACTCGGATGCCTAAAACGCTAATTGAAGTACGTTGATTTACCTAGTGGTTTCAGAAAACAAAGTCGAGATTTTTTCACGCCAAGCGTTGCAGTCACTGAAGCTGCCGCCCATAAAAGTGCACAGGAAAGCGGCCCAAGAACATCAGAAGGTTTGTTGTTTGAGAAACCTAAGTGGAACCAGGTGTGCTAGCCGTAAATGCCTTGGGTCTGGAGCACCAGCTCCTTCACAGCGGCGGCGGGAAGCTGCCGTCCGCTGTTGAGAAGCGCTTCCACGGAGGAGGGGAGCCGGGCGCCGGAGCCGATGATCAGGGGTGTCCCGTCCGGGGAATCCGGAAGCCGTCCGTGCGTGCCCCGCACATGCGTCGGATCGAGGGGCACCGTGCTCATGGCGTAGCGCAAGCCCAGCTTCTTCTTGACCAGGTTCAGCCCCGCTTTGGCCTTGGCGAACCTGTCTGCGGGGTTGAAGAAGAGTTCTGCGGGGTCATAGCCGGGTTTCCGGTGGATATCCACCCCGCGTGCGTACTCAGGTGCCCGGTCGTCGTCGAGCCAGAAGTAGTACGTGAACCAGGCACCCGGCTCAGCGATGACAACCAGCTCTCCCGACCTTTCGTGATCGAGCCCGTAGCGGCCCTGCGCTTCGCGGTTAAGGACTTCGTCAACTCCGTCAAGCCCGCGAAGGAGTGCCGCTACCCGCTCGACGTCAGAGGGGTCGGAGACATAGACATGCGCCACCTGGTGGTCGGCGACGGCGAAAGCACGTGAAGTCCACGGATCCAGCTGTTCCCTGCCGTCCTGAACGTAGACCTCCAACAGGCCTTCCCGGCGCAGGGCCCGGTTGATGTCCACCGGCCGGTATGCAGCCTCAATCCCGTATTCGGCCACGGCAATGACCGTATAGCCGCGTTCTGCAGCCTCGTCCAGGAGCGGCGCAAGGGCGCCGTCGAGCTCGGCCGCGGCACGGTCAGCCTGCGGCGAGTCCGGCCCGAAGCGCTGCAGGTCATAGTCAAGGTGGGGCAGGTATGCCATCAGCAGATTTGGCGACTGTTTCCGCATGACGTGCCGAGTGGAGTTGACGATCCATTCAGTGGACCGGATGGTCGCGGTCGGACCCCAGTACTGGAAAAGCGGAAAGTCGCCGTACGCGGTCACGAGTTCGTCGTGCAGTTCCGCAGGCCGCACATACGCGTCCGGGGATTTGCGGCCGTCCGCGTGGTAAATGGGGCGGGGTGTGACCGTCAGGTCCGTGGACATTCCCATGGCATACCACCAGCAAATATTTCCGGCGCTATACCCCGGATGCTGCCGGCGGGCCGTCTCCCAGATGTTCTCGCCGGTGACGAGCATGTTGTGCTGGCGCCACAGGTAGACGTCCCCAAGTTCCCGGAAGTACCATCCGTTCCCCACGATCCCGTGCTGGGCCGGTGACAGGCCTGTCAGCATCGTGGACTGGACGGTGCATGTCACCGCAGGCAGTACGGTGGCCAGTTCAGAAGACCATCCCTGCGAGGCCAGCCGCGACAGGCGGGGCATCTGGCGCAGGGCCTTGGCAGTCAGGCCAACGACGTTCAGCAGCAGTACTGGTTTCACAGGTTTTTCCTTGCTTGGGGTCTCAGGGAACGCATGTGGTCAGCGGACCGGTGCGGCGTCCAGCAGGTTCGACTTTGCCCACGCAATCTCGGCCGCGATTCCCTCGGTGATGCCCACCGAGGCGCCGGGCAGCACGCTCCAGGTATACGTTTCAATGTCGAGGTGGACCTCAGGTCCGTACGGCAGCTGCTCAACTTCGGCAACCGTCTGGCGGAGCACGTCCACGGTGGTTTCCAGCGGTTCCGCGGGCACGTGGTGGAGCGGGATATGGAAGTGGACCCGCCATGCGTTTTCTCCCGGCAGATCCCGCAGGGCTTCGTCGAGATCGTCGGCGGGGACAATGCCGGCCGGTTGCGATTCACGCACCTGGTGCAGGTACCGGGGTTCGACGAAGCCCGCCAAAGCATCCCGGGCCGCCGGATCGGAGGGGTCGGTGACATGCAGCGCGGCGGACGCCTGGACCTTGACGACCCGCAGTCCGGCGGCGTCGATCTGGCGGACTGCACCCGCAGGGTCGGCGAACGAAACAGCAAGGTGGCAGGTGTCCACGCACAAGCCTACGAACTCCGGATCGATGCCCCGTTGGATCCGCGGCGCCAGCCACCGCACGACGTCGGCAACCGTGTCCAGAACGCACCCCGGTTCCGGTTCGACGGCGACGCGCACGGTTTTTCCCGTACGTTCCCGGAGGTCCCGGAGGCGTGAGCTCAGCTCGGCAAAGGCCGACGTGGCAGCGTCGTCGTCAACCTGCGGCCAGGGCTCGCGCCAGGCGAGGGGAAGGGTGGAGATCGAGCCGGCTGCGCCGTCCGGGAGCAGGGCCGCCAGCACCTCCGCACAGTCCAGTGTGTACTCCAGGCGCTCGCGGTCGGCCCACGTCGGCTTGTAGACGTCGAGCTTGACTACTTCATTGTGGAAGCCGCCGTACGGGAAGGCATTGATGGTGTGCAGCTGCAATCCTTCAGTATCAAGGACGTTCCGGAGGGCGGCACGGTCCTCCGCGCTTCCCGCCAGCTGGCGGGCCAGACCGGCCGGCAGCCATAGCCCGACACCGAGGTTTTCCAGGCCCGCCCTGCGGCGGATAGGACCTGCGTACTCGCGGAGCTGACGGACCACGCCGTCAAAGTCCTCGGCAGGGTGGACGTTGGTGCAGTATGAAAGGAGCATTATGCGCGTGCCCCCCGCAGTACCGAGTTGCCCTCAAAGCCCGCTGCCGCATCCGGCAGTTCCGCCGCATCGAATCCGGGGATCGGATCAAGGATCAGCTGGCCGCTTTGGCCATAGAACTCAACCGGATTGCGCCAGAGCACCTTGTCCACGTCGTCCGCAGTGAAACCTGCCGCCAACATGGCGTTGGCGGTGCTGAGGGTTTTCAGGGGGTCGGACCGGCCCCAGTCAGCAGCGGAGTTCACAAGTACCTTTTCGGTTCCGTAGGCGCGGAGGATGGCCACCATGCGCTGCTCGTCCATTTTGGTGTCGGGGTAGATGGAGAATCCCATCCAGGCTCCCGCGTCTTTCACCATCCCGACGTTCGTTTCATTGAGGTGGTCAACAACCACCATGCCGGGTGCAATCCCGGACTCGCGGACCACATCCAGGGTCCTGCGGGTTCCGGCCAGCTTCTCCCGGTGCGGGGTGTGCACCATGGCCGGCAGGGAGTATTCACGCGCCAGCTCCAGCTGCCGGCTGAAGGCCTCGTCCTCGGCGGGAGTCATTGAGTCGTAGCCAATCTCGCCGACCGCCACCACGCCCTCCTTGATCAGGTAGCGGGGGATCTCCTCCAGGACGGGAATGCACCGGGGGTCGTTCGCCTCTTTGGGGTTCAACGCGATCGTGGCGTGGTGCCGGATGCCGAACTGGGCGGCGCGGAAGCGTTCCCAGCCCAGCAGCGCATCGAAGTAGTCGATGAAGGAGCCGACGTTGGTGCGGGGCTGGCCCAGCCAGAAGGCCGGTTCCACGAGGGCCCGCACCCCGCTCGCATACAGTGCCTCGTAGTCATTTGTGGTGCGGCTGGTCATGTGGATATGGGGATCAAAGATGCGCATGGCGGGCTTTCCTTAAGAAGAAGTCGAAGAGCGGGAGAAGGACCCGGTGAGCAGGCGGACGTCATCCGGTACCGGCCGCCCCGCGGCCTGGCGTTCGGCGGCAAAATCGCGTGCCATCCTGGCGAGCTCGTCATCCGCCCGCTCCCGCAGGTCCGTGACGGCACTCAGGCTGATCCCGAGGAAGATCAGCTTCAGTACGGCGTGGCGCCAGCTGTGCTGGTCCAGATAGGCGGCTGCGAACGGACCGACGGCGGCGGCAACCATACCGCTTTCGTTGGTCCGGAGAGCCTCTGCTGTCACGCGCAGTCCTGCGGCGACGACGGCGGAAGGCAGCTTCGGTGACCCGGCAGCCAATGTTCCAAGCCCCTTCAGGACGCCGCGGCGTTCCGCGGAATCGCCGCCGTCGTACAGGGCCAGCAATGCTACAGCCAGCTCATCCGCTGCCAGGACTCCGTGAAGCCGGCCGATCAGCTGGCCCCGAGCATGATCGGTGACGCTGCCGAACAGGACGCCCGTCGGGTCGGCGTCCGGGCGGAGAGGGCCGCGGCCCAGCCGGCGGCCGGCCGTGGCGAATATCCTGGTGAGGGTGCCGCGTTCGGCTGCGACCGCCGTCGTGCTCTCCTGCACCCAGCATTCGACGTCCCTGTCCCGGACTGACTTCTTCCACGCGGCGCGAAGCGCGCCGATGCTGCGCACGGCAAGCCCGGGAGCGTCGTGGGAGTGCCGGGGCAGCTCGACGGCGGCCACCCCGCGGTAGTCCAGTTCGGCCAGCGTGCCGAGTGCGAGGGGCAGATCAACGGCGCCTTCGCCGAACGGCAGGTGCTCATGGGTGTGGGTGGGCATGTCGTCCAGCTGCACGTTGGCCAGCAGCGGACCGGCCTCGAGGAGCGCCCCCCGCACCCCGCCCGGCTCAACCACGACACAGTGGCCGATGTCCACGGTCACCCGCAAATTGTCGGGGTTGCCCAGTTCCGCCCGAAGGCGCAGCACGTCGGAGACAGTCTCCACCAGCATGCCCGGTTCGGGCTCGACGGCGACCACGACGTTCCTGGCGCGGGCATAGTCAACGATGTCCGCCACTCGGGAGGTCAGCCGACGCCAGCCCGTCTCCGGGCTGGCGTCCTCCGGCAGGATCCCGGAGAAAAAGGAGACACACTCAGCCTGCAGGGCGGCGGCGATATCGACGGCGCGGCGCAGGAAGGCGACCCGGATGGCGGCATCTTCATCCACCAGCGCAGGCCGGTGCTTATGGCGCGGATCCAGCAGGAAACGGGTGCCTGTTTCAATGACGACGCGGAGTCCCAGCTCCTGCAGCCGGTTCCGCAGCGACTGAAGCTGGACGTCCAGGTCCTCCGCAAACGGATCCAGGTGCGGATGGCCAAGGGTCAGCGCCACAGCCCCGTAGCCCTGCTCGGCGAGGAGTTCCAGGGCGACGGGAAGCGGATGGTCCGTGAAGCCGTTGGTGCCGTACCCGAGGGTGAAGGGAATGGCGTTTTGGGTTTCTGTCATGACTCGCTGATCCTCAATTTCCTGGGACGGGACCGCAGGACCTTGCCGAACAGATCAACCGAAGTGAGCACTGCAGCCGCTGCCATGTTTCCCTGGCGCAGGCTGAGCGCCGTCTGCAGTGGGACCATCGCCCGGATTCCTGCCTTGGTGGCCTCAAGGGCATTCTTCGCCAAGGGATTGCGGGCGGCCCGCACCTGGGCCGGTGCACACCGGGCGGCGTAGAAGGCGGTCGCCAACAGTACAGGGAGGACTTGCCTGCGGGTGCGGGCGGAGCCGGCAATCACGGCGCTGGCAAGGAGGCCGGTGACGGCGGCTACAGCGGAAGCCGCCGTCGTGGTTGTTCCCTCGACTTCACCCTGGGAAAGGACGGTGACGGCCACGGTGTGGCCACCCATGATGCCGGCAGCACCGAGTGCAGGGCGAAGGTGTGCCGAACCGGCGCCCATGAGGACGTCCAGTGCCCGGCAGCAGCCCATGGTTACCGCGCCGGACACCGGGTGGCGCTTGGCCACCAGGTCGTAAGTCCAGATCGCGGCCGCGAGCGGGAGTCCTACCGTCAGCGAGCGCCTGCCTCCACCCGCGGCACTGAGCCCGAGCCCCGCCGCAGTGAGGGCAGCTGCCGTGGTGAGGGCCTTCTTGGGGGTAATGCGCCCCGAGGGGATGGGCCGTTCGGGCCGTTCGCGTGCATCGATCTCACGATCGGCATAGTCATTCAGAGCCATCCCGCCGGCATAAAGGCAGGCGCTCGCCAACGGCAGAAGGACCCTGCGGCCGCCGAGCGCGTGCCCGGCCGCTGATCCGCCGGCGATGGTGTCACCGAGGACCGTCAGGACGGCCGGGGCGCGGACGAGTTCCAGATAGTCGTGGGTCTGGCTCACTGCTAATCAAGGCTCCCGGTGCCGGCACGCAGCTTGGCGCTGGCGGTCTTTGCCCACTGCACCAGGTCGCGGCTCTGCTCCGCGAACGAGTGCTCGTCGCTGCCCCACGGGTCCTTGAAGAAGAATCCAAGCGCGCCGAGATGGCCTTCTTCTCCGGCGGCGTCAGCCAATGCCATCAGCCGTGAGAGGTCAAGCACCATGGGTGCAGCCAGCATGGAGTCGTAGGCGCTCCAGGTGGTCTGCAGCGTGAGGCGCGATCCGAGGAACCCTTCGACGTTGATGTGGTCCCAGGCCACCTTCGTCTCGCCGAGATCCTGCACGTTGTCGATGTGGAGCGGGGTCACCGCACCGCCTGTCAGCTCCTGGAGCCCGCGGTTCTTGGACTGCAGTTTCCCCGAAACCGCCGCCGGGTCAGCAAGGGTGGCGCCGTCGCCGCCGCCCAAAAGGTTTGTTCCTGCCCATGACAGGACCCGCAGCCCGCGTGCCGCGAAGGCCGGCGCCAGGACAGACCGTAGCCAGGTCTGGCCCGTCTTTCCGTCCTGTCCCGCGGTCGGAATCCGGTGCCTCACTGCCAGTTCACGCAGCGCCGGAAGGTTGAGGGCAGGGGAAGGGGTGAAGCACACGTAGGGGGAGCCGGCGAGGACGGCGGCATAGGCGCTCAGCGAGCTGGGCGGCAGCACAGAGCGTGCCGGGTCCTCCAGCGCGGCCAGCAGCAGATCCGCGTCCTGGAACTCCGGGAGCCATTCAACCGGCGCTTCAGTGGAGGCGACGTCAAGAACAATGACGCGGCTCAGTCCGTGGGAGCGCTTGAAGTCAAGGATGTCCTGCGCCAGCCTGCTGGCCGCTATAGCCTGCGACTCCGACTGTTGCGCCGCATCGTAGCCGGGCCGCACGCGCTGATCGGCTTCCACCAGCTGGGACCGGACAGATTCGACGAGGTGAAGCGGCAGCATGCCTGACTCGACCAGCGCCTCGGCACGCTTCGCAATGCAGACATTGCTGATGTCATGGCCGCCCAACACCAAGTCCGCAAAGTCGGGAAGCGCGACATCACCGAACGAGTCCTGTTCGGTGACGCATCCCGTGGCGGTCGCGAGCCCCGCAGAGATGGCGGCCAGTCCTACGGTGGCTGTTGTTGCCACGGAACCGCGGGCGCCGACCAGCCAGATGCCTGTCTTGCCGTACGAATGGGAGGTTGATTCCGCGCCGAGGCCTGGCGTCCCTTCAGGTGATGTCTCCGTTTTTCTGCGCAAATCTTCCTCCTTGAAGTGGTGCTGCGGTCTGCCAAAAGGCCGGGCTAACCAGCCGGCCACACGGTGGCGTCGATCACAGAAGGAAACCTAGCATGACTAATGACGGTCAAACAACGAATGTTTGTTGCGGCTCGATATAAAGCCGCAATTGCAGGCGTTACTTGCAACGAATCTGCTGTGATTTCAGGCGGACTTCGCTCCTGCAGGTCGGTAGTAAAGACCACTTGACGGTTCAAGCCCGGAGCTGGACTGCTGCAAGGGCGTTCCGTCGATGAATGTGCTGTAATTGATCGATGGATGACATAAGTAGCTTCAATGGCCTCGGTTCGTCCGGAGCGAGTGACCTGTTCCAGATTCTTCGAGACGGACGCCCGCGTACCCGAAGCGAACTCGCGGAGCAGATGGGCCTGGCCCGTTCCACGGTGACGCTGCGTATCGAGGCGCTCATGGAACTTGGCTTGGTTGGCTTCGTGGATGACGCCGTTTCCACGGGCGGCCGCCCCTCCTCGCGCATTGCCTTGAAGGCCGGCAGCAAGATTGTCCTCGGCGTTGACATTGGAGCATCCCACCTGCGGCTCGCGGTTACCGATCTCACGGGACACCGGCTGCAGGAGGACGGGCGGACAATCGAAGTGACGCAGGGCCCGGACACCGTTCTGCAGGCCGTTGTTGAACTGGCGTCCGAACTGCTTCAGGCCTCCGGGCGCGCCATGACGGACCTCCTGGCCATCGGCATCGGCCTCCCCGGGCCGGTGGAGCATCGGACCGGGCGGCCGATCAACCCGCCGATCATGCCTGGCTGGAATGGCTTCGACGTCCCTGGCTACCTGCAGGCGCACTTCCAGGTTCCGGTCCTCGTGGACAACGACGTGAACATCATGGCCCTCGGTGAGCGCAACGTTGCCTGGCCCAACGTGGATGACCTGATTTTCGTCAAAGTCGCCACCGGCATTGGCTCGGGCATCGTCTCCAGCGGGATGCTCCAGCGCGGTGCGGACGGCGTGGCCGGGGATATCGGACATGTCAGGGTGCACAGCGGATCGGGGGCGCCGTGCCATTGCGGTAATACCGACTGCCTGGAAGCGGTTGCATCCGGCCCGGCTGTCGCATCGAAACTGCGCGCCCTGGGGCTGGAAGCAACCAGCAGCGAAGACGTGGTGAGGCTGGTTGGAGCCGGCAGTACGGAGGCGGTCCATGCCGTCCGCCAGGCCGGCAGGGACGTGGGTGAGGTTCTTTCGGCCTGCATCAGCCTGATCAACCCGGCAGTGATCGTCATCGGCGGATCCATGGCTTTGACGGGCGAGCACTTCATCGCGGGCATCCGGGAAGTGGTCTACTCGCGCACCATGCCGCTGGCGACCCAGCACCTCCAGATTGTGCAATCCACGTCCGGGCTCGATGCGGGCGTGCTCGGCGCCAGCATGCTGGCCATCCACCATGCCATGTCCCCGCAGCGCATCGACGAGATGGTTTCGGGCCTCGCCGGCTCCCAGGCAAGCTAGCCGGGACACTTGTTCCGGAGTCTTGGCGACTTTTGCTTGACACACAACAAAAGGCGGGAATAGGCTCACATCAGAAGTCCGGTCGACGTCGATAATGCTTCGAGTAAGCGAGACGCCGTTGCCCGGCCAGGGGGAAAGCGAATACTTTCTGCCTGGGTTTCAGGCGTCAACAAGCGCGTGAAATCAGGGAACTCATGTCAGTGCGAGCGCACAGCACCTTTGCACGCATGAGTTCCTGCCTCTATCGCGTCTGTTACTGATCACTGGCAACGGTAGCGCGGAGCTCGTGGCGAGGACGCTGCGGGTGAAGCAACTAACCGGGGGCAGCCTGCCCTTTTGGCCGCGTTCAGTGTCTGCCGCGAACATCCAACACGCCGCTGCGATGCAGCTATGCCCGCTTTCCCTCCCCACATTTGGTGGAGGACCGCACTTACTGTCAGGAAAGGCAACCCCATGTGCTTCGGATTCAATGCCCCAGGCGCCCTTCGTCGCTCGCTGGAAGAAAAGGGCGTCGACCGCCGCGGCTTCCTTAAGGGAGCAGTAGCAGCCGGCGTGGGCGTCGGCCTCGCCGGCATCGGCGGGACCGCTGCAGTCGCGGCTCCGGCTCCCCAGGCTGCCGGCCGGCCGGTTCCCCCGGGACTGATCAGCATTCAGCTGTACACGCTGCGCTCCATCATGAGCGGCGAGGGTGTTGACGCCACGCTGGCGAGCCTGGCCAGCTTCGGCTTCACCAAGGTAGAGCTCGCGGGCCTGTACGGCCGCACTGCTGAAGCGATGCGCTCGACCCTTGATTCTCTTGGCATCACCCCTTCCTCGAGCCATGACGGCATCAGCGCCACATCGGCCGCGCTGGAGACCAAGATCGCCAACGCCGTAACCCTGGGCCAGACCCACATCAACGTGCCGTACCTGGCTTCCAGCTCAGCGGATGACTGGCGCCGCTGGGCGGACCAGATGAACGCTGAAGCAGCTGTCGCGCAGCAGGCCGGCCTGAAGTACGGCTACCATAACCACGCGCACGAGTTCACCACTGACCTTGGCGGCGGACTGACTCCCTGGGACATCTTCACCAGCCGCCTCGACCCCAAGCTGGTCCACCTTGAGGTGGACCTTTACTGGGCCGTGACCGCCGGTGTTGGCGTTGGTGCAAAGGATCCGATCCAGTTCGCCATCGACACCATCCTTCAGGCTCCGCAGAAGGTCCTGCAGTACCACGTGAAGGATCGCGACGCCGCCGGTGACTTCGCCGACCTCGGGACTGGAAAAATCGACTTCGCACGCATCTTCCGGGCGCACACTCCCAAGGAATTCATCGTGGAGAACGACCGTCCTGACGTCACGCCGCTGCAGACGGCAGAGGTGGGTTACGACTACCTGCGCGCCATCCGGTTCTAAGCGGACCACCTGTAACCGCCGCGGAAGCCGGGCTTAGTTCCTATGGGGCGTACGGCCCGGCTTCCGCCATTTGCTCAGCGTCCGTCCCTGCGTTTCAGGATATTCTGCAAGCAGGCCGGGTTGGCTCTCCACATCGAGGCGCAACGGAGGATCTGATGACTGTTACAGCTCCCATCCCTATCGAGGTGGCTAGTCAGGAGCTGTTCGGACATACCTGTAGGGCGCAGCCATGACAGAGGCGGAGGAAGTAGTACTCCTCGACGAAAACGGCCGCCCGTGCGGGGCAGCGCCCAAGCAGGAAATCCATAGCCGCCAGACGCCGCTGCACCTGGCGTTTTCCTGCTATGTGTTCAACCCGTCGGGGAAACTCCTCGTCACCAGGCGCGCACTGTCAAAGGTTGCGTGGCCGGGAGTGTGGACGAATTCCTTCTGCGGCCATCCGGCGCCCGGGGAAAACATGGTGGACGCAGTTCGGCGCAGAGGCCGCTGGGAACTCGGAATCGAGCTGTCCAACGTTCAGGAACGCCTGCCGGAATTCAGGTACAGGGCTGTTGACCCGAACGGAATTGTCGAGAATGAGCTGTGCCCCGTGTTCACCGCCGCGACGACGGATGCGGTAGCGCCCCGGCAGTCGGAGGTGTGCGAATACCAGTGGGTTTCTGTACCGGACCTGCTGGCAGCGGCGGAGTCGGCGCCCTGGGCTCTGAGCCCGTGGCTCGTGCTCCAGCTCAAAGAGCTGGCCCCCACCCTGTTGACTGCTTCCGCGGGGCATTGAGACTAAGTTCCGGAAGGTATGGCCATTCAAGCGAAACGGAGTCTTGATCGTTGAGCACGCAGAATAACGCGCCGCTAAGGGTCGGCGTCGTCGGCATCGGCTGGGCCGGCCAGCAGCACATCGAGGCCTATCGGAACATCGACGGCGTGGAGCTCGTCGCAGTCGCCGCGATGGAGGCGGACCTGCTGGCAGGCATCAAGGACGAGTACGGCATCCCCCACACGTTTGCCCGCTGGGAGGACCTGATCGGGTTTGAAGGGCTCGACGCCGTCAGCGTGGCCGTGCCGACGTTCCTGCATGCCCCGATCAGCATCGCCGCGCTGGAACGCGGCCTGCATGTCCTGAGCGAAAAGCCCCTGGCGCGAAACGGTGAGGAAGGCCTGCAGATGGTGGAGGCGGCACGGAAGGCGGGCCGGGTCCTGGACGTGGCCTTCAACCACCGCCGCCGCGGCGACATCCAGAAGCTGAAAGGCATCATCGACGACGGCGAACTGGGCCGGCCCTACTACGCCAAGGCTTCCTGGCTCCGGCGGCAGGGCATCCCCATGCTCGGCAGCTGGTTCACCAATCCCGCCCTGGCTGGTGGCGGCCCGCTCGCAGACATCGGCGTCCACGTCCTGGATTATGCGCTGCACCTGCTCGGCGAACCCAGGGTGGTCGCCGTCTCGGCGTCGACGCACTCCGAGCTGGGCCCGCGCGGACTGGGCGGCAACGCCCGCTACACCGCCATGAAGTCCTCGCACAAGTTCGAGGTGGAGGACTTCGCCTCGGCGTTCATCCGGCTTGAAGGCGGCGGAACGCTCATCCTCGAAGCCGGCTGGGCGGCCTACCGGGACGAGGAGGACCTGATGGACTTCACCGTGTACGGCACGGACGGCGGCGCGGAACTCCGTGCCGTCGGCGCCTCCAACGTCCCGGTCGCGGATCTCCGGATCTTCAAGGAGAAGGACGGCGAAAACGCCGACTACGTGGTGGTCGCGGAGCCCGGGAGGGCGCACCAGGCGGTGGTGGAGGACTTCGTGGACGCCGTCCGCGGCGGGGAGTCCGGATGGGGAGCCCACGACGGCTCACTTGCCCTGACCCGCGCCCTGGTGCTCGACGCCTGCTACAAATCCGCCCTCGAACAGCGTGAAGTGAGGCTCTGACATGACGGAAAAACTCAACATCCTGGTCTGGAACGAAGGCGTCCATGAGGCGAACAACCAGCCCGAAACCATGGCGGAGATGTACCCCGACGGCATCCACGGCGCCATTGCCGAAGGATTGCGGGGCTTCTACCCGGACTCGAACATCAGGACCGCCACCCTGGCCGACCCGGAGCACGGGCTGTCCGAGGAGACACTCGCCACGACAGACGTGCTCCTTTGGTGGGGGCACGTGGCGCACGATGGGGTCAGCGACGAGGTGGTGGACCGCGTCCAGCGGCACGTCCTCGGCGGCATGGGCCTGGTGGTCCTGCACTCCGGGCACTTCGCGAAGATCTTCACCAGGCTGCTGGGCACCACCTGCTCGCTGAAGTGGCGCAACGAGGGCGAGCGTGAGCTCGTATGGACCGTGAAGCCCTCGCATCCGGTCGCGGCCGGTGTGGAAAGCCCGATCGTGATCCCCAAGCAGGAAATGTACGGCGAACTCTTCGACATCCCCGAGCCCGACGATCTCATCTTCATCAGCTCCTTTGAAGGCGGCGAGGTGTTCCGCTCGGGCGTGACGTTTACGCGCGGGAAGGGGCGGATCTTCTACTTCAGCCCGGGCGACCAGGAGTACCCCGTGTACCACCAGCCGCAGATCCGCCAGGTAATCGCCAACGGCGTGGGCTGGGTGGCGCAGCCGGGACGGTTCCGCGAGGCCCCGGGCGTCAGCAACGCCCAACGCGACTGGTTCCTGAACACCCCTTAAAGAACGTACTGGGCGCGAACGTACACTTGTGGCCCCGGCCGGGAGCCCTGTCCGCCGTTCGAGGCGCCGCGTGATAGCAATAGGAGTGATGAAACCCCTCTCCCGCCTCCAGCCTCCTGCCCCCTGCGCCGCATGAGGGGCGCCACCGGAACCGCCATTCCGCGCAGCTGGATCCTCCTCGGGTGCATCGGCCTCATCGCCCTCAACATGCGGGGCCCCTTCGTGGCAGTCGCACCTGTGCTGGGCCCGATGCAGCAGGAGCTGGGCTTCACCCCCGTTGAGCTGGGCCTGCTGACCGGGATCCCGGTGCTGTGCTTCTCGCTCGCGGCGCCCCTTGCCTCGCTCGCGGGGCGCCGGCTCGGGGCGGAACTGGCCATCACCCTTACACTCGCCGGCGTCCTTGCGGGTGTGGCAGTCCGTTCCGCCGGCGGCGGCGCCATGGTGATGGCGGGTACGGTCATCCTCGGCCTGGCCATCACGGTAGGCAACATCGCCGTGCCGCTGATCATCCGCCGGGACTTCTCGCCGCGGCGCCAGGGGACGGCGATGGGCATTTATACGGCTGCCCTGAACGTTGGCTCGTTCGCCACCTCAGTGGTCACGGCGCCGCTGGCCGAGCTGGCCGGCTGGCGGGCTTCCGTTGCGGCCTCGGCCGCCTTTGCCATCGCGGCCATCGGCTTCTGGGTTTTCGCATCGGGCCGGCGGGCCTTCGTCCCGGCGCCGGACGACGGTACTGGCGGTCCGCGCGCAGCCGGCCGTCCGGCGTCGCGATGGATCACGGCGGGCCTGACCATTGGATTCGCCGGCCAGGCCATCTCCTATTACGGCGTGACCGCCTGGCTGCCCACACTGCTTTCCGATGAGCTCGGCATGACGCCGGCCGCCGCGGGCGCAGGCTCCTCCCTGTTCCAGATCATGGCCATCGCGGGCAGCCTGGGTGTGCCGCTTGCGGCCCGGTTCATGAGTACGACGGCGGTGGCAGTCACCTTGGGTGCCATGTGGCTGACCGTTCCGCTGGGGCTGCTGTTCGTGCCCCAGCTGTGGTGGCTGTGGTCTTCGCTTGGGGGAGTGGCGCAGGGCGGCGGCATCACCCTGATCTTCATCGCCATCATCAAGCTCGCCCGGGACCAGGCGTCGGCGGGCAGGATGTCCGCGGTGGTCCAGGGCGTCGGCTACTGCTTCGCCGCGCTGGCCCCGACCGTGGTGGGCTACGTCCACAGCGTCTCGGGAACCTGGTCCGTGCCCCTCCTGCTGATCCTCGGCTCCGTGCTGGCGTTCGTCATTTCAACAACCCTGTCCGTGCGGAAGGTTCCCCGCCAGCGCTAGGCGCGTCCCGCCGTCGTGCGTTTCCTTCAAACCCTTAAAACCCAAGCGCGAACTGGCAGCTAATGCCCTCAAACCTGTGGTTTCGGGTCATTAGCTGCCAGTTCGCGCTCTAAGGCTGGTTCCGCTGCCGGACCGCCTCCCCGGCCTTCGGGGTGCCTGTTGCGAAGGGCATGGCGGTCCGGCGGACGGAAGTCTGTACCGGTCCTGGCTGCAGTGCCTGGGCTGTGGCTATGCAGCGACGAGTTCGTCCTCGATGGCCTCAGCCGTGGCATCGATGCCCTCGCGGGCTTCGTGCAGGTACCGGGCGTAGGCGGGAACGGTGAGGAAGCTGGGGAACTTGTCGCTCAGCGTGACCTCCTCGAAGATGTCGCGGGCGTCAGCGAACCGGTCACCGTCGAAGCGCTCCAGCCCGGCGAACTCCTCATCCAGCATCTCCTGGACCCATTCCCGGCTGATGATTTCGCCGTGGTCCGTGATGGCGCGGGAGTAGATCCACTGCCACAGTTGCGAGCGGGAGATCTCCGCGGTGGCGGCGTCCTCCATCAGGTTGTGGATCGCGACCGCGCCGTTGCCGCGCAGCCAGGACTCGATGTAGCGGATGCCCACCTCGATGTTGTTGCGGATGCCCTGCTCGGTAATGGTGCCGTGCGTGGCGGCGACGTTGATGAGCGCGCGGTCGTCCGGGGTGACGTCCTCGCGCAGCCGGTCCAGCTGGTTGGGGCGGCCGGCGAGGACGCCGTCGAACACCTCGCGGCACACGGGGACCAGGTCCGGGTGGGCCACCCAGGAGCCGTCGAAACCGTCGGCTGCCTCGCGGGTCTTGTCGGCGCGGACCTTTTCGAAGGCGTTGGTGTTGGCGGCCTCGTCCTTGCGGTTGGGAACGGCGGCGGCCATGCCCCCAATAGCCATGGCGCCGCGCTTGTGGCAGGCGCGCACAAGCTGTTCGGTGTAGGCCCGCATGAACGGGGCGGTCATGGTCACCTGGCCGCGGTCCGGCAGGACGAAGCGGGGTCCGCGGGTGCGGAAGTTCTTGATGAGGGAGAAGATGTAGTCCCACCTGCCGGCGTTCAGGCCCGCGGCGTGGTCCCGCAGCTCGTAGAGGATCTCCTCCATCTCGAACGCGGCGGTGATGGTTTCGATCAGCACCGTGGCGCGGATGGTGCCCTGCGGGATGCCGAGCAGGTCCTGGGCCAGGATGAAGATGTCGTTCCACAGCCGGGCTTCGAGGTGGTTTTCGATCTTCGGCAGGTAGAAGTACGGGCCCTTGCCCTGGGCCAGGAGGCGGCGGGCATTGTGGAAGAAGTACAGGCCGAAGTCCACGATGCCGCCGGCGACGGGTTCGCCGTTGATCAGCATGTGCTTCTCGGGCAGGTGCCAGCCGCGGGGCCGGACCACGATGGTGGGCAGCTCCTCAGCGGCCTTGAGCTTGTACTCCTTGCCTTCCGGCGAGGTGAAGTCGATCCGGCGTTCCAGAGCGTCGGTGAGGTTCAGCTGGCCCTGGATGACGTTGCGCCACGACGGCGTGGAAGCGTCCTCCATGTCAGCCAGCCACACCTTGGCGCCGGAGTTCAGGGCGTTAATGGTCATCTTGCGGTCCACCGGTCCGGTGATCTCGACCCGCCGGTCCTCCAGGCCCGGGGCCGGGGGAGCGACGCGCCAGTGCGGATCGTTGCGGATTTCTTCCGTTTCCCGCAGGAACCGGGGGTCCTGGCCGCGGGCGATGTCATCCCGCCTTGCCCGCCGTGCCCGCAGCAGTTCCTGCCGCCGGCCAGCGGTCGCCTTGTGCAGTTTGGCCACGAAGGCCAGTGCGTCGGGCGTCAGGACCTCGCCCTGCCGGCAAATAGGCTGCGCGCTCAATGTAATGCCATTGATGGTGAAGTTGTCGGTGAAGCTGTTCATTT
Organism: Arthrobacter sp. NPDC057388; assembly: GCF_042668165.1. Classification (NCBI taxonomy): domain Bacteria; kingdom Bacillati; phylum Actinomycetota; class Actinomycetes; order Micrococcales; family Micrococcaceae; genus Arthrobacter; species Arthrobacter sp. NPDC057388. The sequence continues at coordinate 88,746 of NZ_JBHVBL010000012.1, read as the reverse complement.
CTGTCTCCTTAAAGACGAAAGGGAAGTTCGACGGCGGCACTTGGGTGAGATGGACACGAGGCCGAAGGTGCCGGTACTGCGGCAGCCTGCGTAAAAGGGGCCCTGTGCCCGGGTCCGTCCTCGCTCAGCGAGGTCGGACCCGGGCATGGGGAATAGCAGGCAGAGCAGTGCCGGACCGAAGGCCGAAGGCGACCGGGCCGCCGTCGGGAAGTTAGTGGAACTGGCCCTCTTCGGTCGATCCGACCAGGGCGAGGGTGGACGCGTTCGGGTTGAGCGCAGTGGAGATGTCGTCGAAGTAGCCGGTGCCGACTTCGCGCTGGTGCTTGGTTGCGGTGTAGCCGCGGGACTCGGAGGCGAATTCCTTCTCCTGCAGTTCGACGTAGGCGCTCATGCCTTCGCGGGCGTAGCCGTGGGCGAGGTCGAACATCGAGTAGTTGAGGGCGTGGAATCCGGCCAGGGTGATGAACTGGAACGTGAAGCCCATGGCGCCTAGTTCGCGCTGGAATTTGGCGATGGTGGCGTCGTCCAGGTGCTTGCGCCAGTTGAACGACGGCGAGCAGTTGTAGGAGAGCATCTGGTCCGGGAACTCGGCCTTGACGGCTTCGGCGAACTTGCGGGCCAGCTCGAGGTCCGGGGTGCCGGTTTCCATCCAGATGAGGTCCGAGTACGGGGCGTAGGCCTTGGCGCGGGCGATGCAGGGTTCGATGCCGTTGCGGACCTTGTAGAAGCCTTCCGGGGTACGTTCGCCGGTGATGAATTCCTGGTCGCGCTCGTCGACGTCGGAGGTGATGAGGGTGGCTGCTTCGGCGTCGGTGCGGGCGATGACGACGGACGGGGTGCCGGCGACGTCGGCTGCGAGGCGGGCGGCGTTCAGGGTCCTCACGTGCTGCTGGGTGGGGATCAGGACCTTGCCGCCGAGGTGGCCGCACTTCTTTTCCGAGGCGAGCTGGTCTTCCCAGTGCACGCCCGAGGCGCCGGCGGCGATCATGGACTTCATCAGCTCGTACGCGTTCAGGGGGCCGCCGAAGCCGGCCTCGGCGTCGGCGACGATCGGAACCAGCCAGTCCTCGACGGTCTGGATGCCCTCGGAGAACTCGATCTGGTCGGCGCGGAGGAGGGCGTTGTTGATCCGGCGGACAACCTGCGGCACGGAGTTGGCCGGGTACAGGGACTGGTCCGGGTAGGTGTGGCCGGAGAGGTTGGCGTCGGCAGCGACCTGCCAGCCGGAAAGGTAGATGGCGCGCAGGCCCGCCTTGACCTGCTGCACGGCCTGGTTGCCGGTCAGGGCGCCCAGCGCGTTGGTGTACTTGCCTTCCTTGTGCTCTTCGGTGAGCTGCTTCCACAGCTTCTCGGAGCCGCGCTTGGCCAGGGTGTGCTCTTCGGAGACCCGGCCGCGGAGACGGACGACGTCGGCGGCTGAGTAGTCCCGAGTGACACCTTCCCAACGCGGGTTGGCAGCCCACTCGAGCTCCAGTGCGGCGGCCTGCTGTTCCGGCGTCTGCTGGGTGGGCTCAAATGCTGCAGTCATCTTTGTCTCCTTGATTAGCTCCCGGGCCATTCCGGGAATCCTGGTTTCCGGGCCGGCTGCCCCTGCGCCTTTGAAGGTCCAGCCAGTTTCCGGAGGGGTTTTCCTTCGTGACAACTACTTTTCTGCACTTTCAAAGCACTTTCTAGGGGAAAAAGGTGGAAAGAAATGCGTTTCTTCACGTATTCTTCAGAAATGTCGCCTTCAAGCTGGAACCGGGAAGTTTCGCAGCCGCCGTCGTCCTCGCCGAACGCGGAACTGGACGTGATTGCGCTGGGCCGGCGGGTGCGGCACCTGCGCAAGCAGGCGGGCCTGACCCTCGATGACCTGAGTGCCGCCGTCGGGACGGCACCCAGCCAGCTGAGCCTGATTGAGAACGGCAAGCGGGAACCAAAACTCGGGCTGCTGCAGCACCTGGCCGGGGCACTCGGCGTCGGCATTGACCAGCTGCTGGGGGCCGAGCCGCCCAGCCGCCGGGCCGCCTTGGAAATTGAGCTTGAGCGGTACCAGCGCGGGCCGCTCTACGAGTCCCTGAACCTGCCCAAAATCCGCATCAGCTCGCGGCTGCCGATGGATGTCCTCGAGGCCCAGGTGGGCCTCCTGCAGGAGCTCGAACGCAAGATGAACGAGCAGGTCGCGACACCTGAGGAGGCCCGCCGCGCGAACGGTGAACTGCGCGCCATGATGCGTGAACGCGGCAACTATTTTCCGGAGTACGAGGCCGAGGCGCAGAAGGTGTTGAAGGAGGTCGGCTACACGTCCGGGCCGCTGAGCCAGCATGTCATTGCCGACATCGCCGCGCACCTCGGATTCACCCTCCACCACGTGGGTGATTTGCCGCATTCCACGCGGTCGGTGACCGATTTGAAGAACCGCAAAATTTACCTGACGCAGAGCCAGCGGCAGGACCACGACCCCCGCTCGGTGCTGCTGCAGGCTTTGGGCCACTACGTGCTGGGGCATGAGACGCCCAAGAACTACGGCGATTTCCTGGCCCAGCGCGTAGCCACCAACTATTTCGCCGCTGCACTCCTGCTGCCGGAACAGGCCACCGTGGAATTTCTGCAAAAAGCGAAAGCGGCGAAGGAGATTGCGGTGGAGGATATCCGGGATGCCTTCGCGGTGTCCTACGAGACCGCGGCACACCGCTTCACCAACCTGGCCACCAAACACCTGGGGATCACCACCCATTTCCAGAAGACCCACCAGAGCGGGATCATCTACAAGGCTTACGAGAACGACGGCGTGAACTTCCCGCAGGACCACACGGGCGCCATCGAGGGGCAGCCGTCCTGCAAGGCCTGGACGTCCCGGGCTGTGTTCGATGTGCCGGACAAATTCAGCGCCTACAGCCAGTACACGGACACCCCGTCCGGTACGTACTGGTGCACCGCCCGAACGGACCGCTCGGCCACAGGACAGTTCTCGCTGAGCATCGGTGTCCCGTACCAGCACGTCAAATGGTTCCGCGGACGCGAGACCACGGCCCGGGCGACGTCCAACTGCCCCGACCCCAACTGCTGCAAGCGGCCGCCTGCCTCGCTGACCTCGGAGTGGGCGGGCAACGCCTGGCCGTCTGCCCGGGCCCACGCGCACCTGCTCGCGGCGATGCCCCCGGGTGCCTTCCCCGGCGTGGACGAGACCGAGGTGTACACCTTCCTGCAGGCCCACTCGGGAAGTTAGGAGCCTGCTCCGGAACTGACGGACGCTCTGAAAAGCGGGGACACCGGGATTCCATGGGGTCGTACCTGTATGTGGAAAACGGGCCCGCCAGTCCGGCCCCTGCAACACCCGCCAAGGTGGGCGGACTATATTGGCCCTTGTCAGCCCATCAACTGATTGCGGGAGCGTGTACCCATGGCCAAGGAACTTGCCACCCAGCTCATCGAACAACTCCGGGCTGCCGGAGTGCAGCGGATCTACGGCATCGTCGGGGACAGCCTCAACCCGATTGTCGACGCAGTCCGCCAGACTGGCGGCTCAAAGCAGGGCGGCATCGACTGGATCCATGTCCGGCACGAAGAGGCCGCAGCCTTCGCGGCCGCCGCCGAGGCCCAGCTGACCGGAAAGCTGGCCGTGTGCGCCGGCTCCTGCGGGCCCGGCAACCTTCACCTGATCAACGGCCTGTACGACGCCAACCGCTCCGGCGCACCCGTCCTGGCCATCGCCTCGCACATTCCCAGCAAACAGATCGGCAGCGGCTTCTTCCAGGAAACGCATCCGGACAGGATCTTCAACGAATGCTCCGTCTACTCGGAGCTCATCAGCACCGCCGAGCAGGCGCCGCGGGTGATGCACAGCGCCATCCAGCACGCTGTCGCCCTGGGCGGCGTCGCCGTCGTCACCCTTCCCGGCGACATTGCCGGGCTTGAGGCCACCGGCACAACCCCGCTGCCCGCAACGTTCCGGCCCGCGACGCTCATCCCTTCCCAGGAGAGTGTCCGGGAACTTGCCGATGCCATCAATGCGGCGGACAAGGTAGCGATCTTCGGCGGTGCGGGCACGCAGGGAGCGCATGACGAGGTGATCGCGCTCGCGGAGCTCATCGGCGCCCCGATCGGCCATACGCTCCGGGGCAAGGACTTCCTGCAGTACGACAACCCATACGACATCGGCATGACCGGCCTGCTGGGCTACGGCGCCGCGGCGGAGGGCATTGAGGACGCCGACCTGCTGATCCTGCTGGGCACCGACTTCCCCTACGACCAGTTCCTTCCGGAGACCCGCACCGCCCAGGTAGACCGTGCCGCCCACAGACTCGGCCGGCGCACCGACGTCGACCTGGCCGTGCACGGCGACGTGCTGCCGACGCTCAAGGTGCTGATGCCGCTCGTGGCCCCCAAGAAAAACCGGCGCTTCCTCAACCAGATGCTGAAGAAGCACGACCGGCTCATGAACAAGGCGGTGGGCGCCTACACCCGGAACGTCGGGAAGAAGGTGCCCATCCACCCCGAATACGCTGCCTCGCTCCTGGACCAGGTGGCGGCGGCGGACGCCATCTTCACGGCGGACACCGGCATGTGCAACGTCTGGACGGCGCGCTACATCAACCCGCTGGGCACCCGCCGGCTGATCGGCTCCTACCTCCACGGGTCCATGGCCAACGCGCTGCCGCACGCGATCGGGGCCCAGGTGGCCTACCCCGGACGCCAGGTCATTTCAGTTTCGGGCGACGGCGGCCTGTCCATGCTTCTGGGCGAGCTCATCACGGTTGCCGCGCACCGGCTGCCGGTCAACGTGGTGGTCTTCAACAACTCGACGCTCGGCATGGTCAAACTCGAGATGCTGGTGGACGGGCTGCCGGACTTCGGCGTTGACGTGCCCGACGCCGATTACGCGGCTGTTGCCCGCGCCCTCGGTTTCCATGCGGTCCGGGTCACTGATCCCACCAGGATCGAGGACGCCTACCGCCAGGCTTTCGCCCACCCCGGGCCCTCGCTGGTGGAGGTCATCACCGACCCCAAGGCGCTTTCGATTCCGCCAAAAATCAAAGGCTCGCAGGTGCTCGGCTTTGCGACCGCGATGTCCAAGGTGGTGCTGAACCGCGGCGCCGGCGAGGCAGTGAGCATGGCCCGCAGCAACCTCCGGAACATCCCCCGGCGTTAACTGTCTCACTTTCCCCGGTGAACGGCTGGCGTTACCGCCCTCGCCGGCACCCGCCGTCGTACGCGTTCGACGGCGGGTGCTACAGCCGGGCGGTTACCGCCCCCGCCGCTCGGCGGCGAGAAGCGCCGCCGTCCGTTCGATGAGGCCGTAGGGGACCGGCTTGCCGAGGGGAAACTTGAGCGTGCCCTTGCCGGCCAGGAAGGGCGCGATGTCGGCCCGGAAGGCGTCGTCGCCGGACGGCGCCGGGTACACCGAAATGTGGTGCGACCAGCCCGCGAAGTACACCACATACTTGCCGTCGAGGGTGACCGTGGGGATGCCGTAGCTGATCATTTCGCCGGAGCCGGGTACGGCGTCGCGGCACCGGCGGCGAATCTCCTGGAGAATCTCCTGCACGTCGGCGGGAAACTGCGCGATGTACTCGTCAACGCTGCCGAAATGCTGGTCCATGCCGCGCTCCTCCACGATCCAACGGGATGCCTTGAGAATACGCCCGCGGTCTGTGGTGATGACGGTATCCGCCCGAAGAAGTCCTTCCTCAGCTCCTGTGGGATGACTCGAGACCCTTCCTCACCGGGTGAGGAAGGGTCCCAGGGAAACCCGGCGAAAGGTGAGGAAGGGTCCCAGGGAAACCCGGCGAAAGGTGAGGAAGGGTCCCAGGGAACCCGACGAAAGGTGAGGAAGGGTTTCAGCCGGAGTTAGCGCGGGCCGCCCTGCCAGAGTGCATCGAACGGGGCGCCGGAGGCCACACGGTTCCGGATCCCGGCGGTCACGAACTCCTTGGCCGTTCGCGCTGCCTGCAGCGGCGAGGCGCCCTTGGCCAGCTCCGCCGTCACGGCCGCCGCCAACGAGCAGCCGGCGCCGGACACGGCCACCTCGCCCACCTTCGGCGCCGCCAGGACCTCAAGGGTTTCGCCGTCGTAGAAGACATCCACGGCGTCGGGCCCGGACAGGCGCACACCGCCCTTGGCCAGCACGGCGGCTCCGCTCAGTTCGTGGATCCGGATGGCCGCGGCCTTGAGCGACTCGACGTCGGTGATCTCCAGGCCGGAGAGTGACTCGGCTTCGAAATGGTTGGGCGTGACAAACGTGGCCAGAGGCAGGATCTGGGCTTTCAGGGCCTGGTCGGTGTCCAGCGCGTGCCCGGGCTCCTGCCCCTTGCAGATGAGCACCGGATCCAGCACCACGCTGCTGAACGCGCCGGCAGACAGCGCAGAGGCGACAGTTGCAATGGTGGCCGGGCTGCCCAGCATGCCGATCTTCACGGTGTCCAGCACGGAAGGTGCGCCGGAAGCGGTACCGTAGGCCGCCATCGTCGCTTCCAGCTGGTGTGCGATGACTTCCTGGTCCACGGGCACGAAGCGGTGGTTCCATTCATTGTCCGGGTCGAAGGAGACGATGCATGTGAGGTTGGCGATGCCGAAGACGCCCAGTTCCTGGAATGTCTTCAGGTCGGCCTGGGCTCCGGCGCCGCCGGTCGCCTCGGAACCGGCGATGGTCAGGACGACGGCGGGAGCCGCGGTGGTGCGGTTATCGGCAGCAACAGAAGTCATCGTTCCATCCTGCCATGCCTAACCGTGCAGCGTGCGGTACGCCTCCGCTGCAGCGGGATGCAGGGGCAGGTCGGCCGTGTTGATCAGGGTGTCCGGGCTCAGGAACTGGACGCCGAGGCTGGAACGGGGAACGAGTTCGTCGGCATGGTCCACCAGCAGCTTCACGGTGTTCCGGACGACGCCGCCGTCGAGGTCGTTCCGGCAGAGCAGGAGGTTCGCCACGCCCACCGTCCAGGCAGGCCCGGCTCCCGGATAGCCGCTACCGGGAATCAGCACACGGTCATAGAAGGCTCCGAAGCGATCGCGAAGTGGCCGGACGAGGCCGGACAAGTCGAGCAGCCGAAGCCCAGGGGCATCGTTCGCTTCCGCGATGGCGGCTGTCGGAACACCGCCGGACCAGAACAGGACGTCCACGGCTTTCCTGCGGAGCGCGGCGATCCCGTCGTTGAGACCCAGATTGACTTCCGTGACCGCCCCAGCCAGCCCTGACACTTCCAGGATTCTGCGGGATGTCAGCGCTGTCCCCGAACCCGCCTCACCAATCCCGATCCTCCTGTCCTTGAGGTCGCGGTAGTTCCCGATGCCGCTGTCCCGTCGCACCAGGCAGTGGACATAGTTTTCGTAGACCTTTCCGACGGCGGCCATTGCGACGGCGGGCTGCCCCGCCGTCTGCTGTGCGCCTGCTTGCTGCACTGCGGCGTCAAGGAGCGCGACGGCGAATGTTGCCTCCCCGGCGGCCAGCCGCCTTATGTTGTCAAGGCTCCCGCCGGTGGTCAGGGCTTCTGCCCGTTGGGCGATTCCGTGGCGCTGGAGCGATTCGGCAAGGAGCGCGGCGAACTCAAGGTAGAAGCCGCCGGATTCACCGCCAGCCACAGTCACTCTGGCCGGTCCCGGTGATGATGTGCACGCCGCCATGGCCGAAAGGCTGAACGCCCCGGCGACCAGGCTCAGCCCGGACTTCAGGACGCCGCGCCGGCCCACCTGGTGCAGTTGTCCCCGCCTCACGGTTGCCCTCCTCCCTGAACAGCGGCGGGAAATTCCAGAAGCGCCAGCAGCCCGTGCGGATCGCGTGCCCGCAGCGTCAGCCGGCCCCCGTTCGCGCCCGCCAGCCGGTCAACGATCGTCATTCCCAGTCCCGTGCCACGAACGCCGGCGTGGTCCGGGGACCGCCAAAACCGGGTGGCAGCATTGGCGAGCTCTTCGGGCGGGAGTCCCGGGCCGTCGTCGGACACCTCAACCACGACTGAGCCGCCCAATGGGCGGGCGTTCACCGTGACAGTGGCCCCGGGCGCGTACTTGATGGCGTTCGTGATGAGTTCACCCACCATCTGGGCGAGCTCGGCGGCGCTGCAGAAAAGCTGCAGGGGCGGCTCCGGCGGAGCCTTCAAAACGAGGCTCGAGCCGGCTTGTTTGGCTGCCGGCCGTGCGCGGTCCACCTCCTCCTGCAGCACGGGGTACGGGTCGATGGGCTGCGCGGAGCCGACTGCGCCCGGTCCGGCGGTTTGGGTGGCCGTGCCTTCGAAAGCCCGGTGCTCGGCAGTGGCCAGTTTCAGGACGTCGTCCAGGATCTCCTCGACGCGCTCGAGTTCCTTCACGACCCCCGCAGCTTTGGCCCGTTCTGCGTCGGTCCGGAGTTCCAGCTGGAGCAGGTCAATCCGCAGCCGCAGGGCACCGATTGGGTTGCGGAGCTGATGGGAGGTGTCGGCAATGAGCCGGCGCTGGGACTCGGTGCTGTTGCTCACGGTCTCCGCCATTCTGGTGAAGGAACGGCTCAGTTCCCTGAGCTCGGGCGGCCCTGCCTCGGGAAGTCTTGCCGCCCTGCCGGTGGCCTCCAGTTCCGCCACGGCTGAGTTCAGCCGGAGCACCGGCCGGATTACCCATCCCGTGGCCCGGAGTGCGCCCAGGAGCAGGATGGCCGAAAGTCCGGCCGCCCCCAGACCCACCAGCAGCCAGCGTTCGCGGAGTTTCTGCCGTGCCGCCTCGAGGTTCACTTCCAGGACCGCTTCGCCCAGCACTTGGCTGGCGGTGCCGAATGAACGTGAAATAAGTGCCGTGCCGGAGCCAAACGGCTGCAGAGGCTCGAGCGTTGTGTCATTGAGGTTCAGGCTGGCACGGGAGACCGCATCCCGCACATCGGTGCGGTCCGGGCTCAGCCCGCCGGACTGCACCGTGGCGGCTTCCTCCAGCCGAACGAGGACGCCCTCGCCGTAAAGGCCGGTGTAGCGCTCCATCTCGCGCCGGAGCTGTGTCGCGTCACCGCTTTGCGATGCGTCGTAGGCAACCTGGGCGAACCGGTTGAGTGCCGAGACCCGGTTGATCTGGACTTCCTGGGTCAGTTCCCGCCCGGCCGAGGTGAGGATGGCACTGGAGACCGCCAGCACCATCACCAGGGCAAACAGGCTCAGGATTCCCAGCACGCGGCGCTTCACGCTGGTTCCGCTTCGACCCGGTATCCCACACCCCGGACGTTGATGATGAAGCCGGGCATCTGCAGTTTGGACCGCAGCCCGGTGAGGTGCACATCCAGCGACCGGGATGAGGCCAGGAAAGCATCGCCCCACAGGGCATCAAGGATCTGTTCACGGGTCACCACGGAACCGGCGTTCCGGACGAGCAGGGCCAGCAGATCGAATTCCGTGGCCGTCAGCGGGAGGACCCGGGGTCCAACGGCGGCCACCCGCCGGTCGAGGTCGACGTCGAGTTCCCCGAGGACAATGCTGTGGGGCTTCTCCGGGCCGCTGCGGCCCGTCCGCCGCGTCACCGCTTCAATCCTGGCGAGGAGTTCCACCAGCTTCACCGGCTTGACCAGGTAGTCATCAGCGCCGGAGCGGAGGCCGAGGACCACGCTTCGCTCGTCATCGCGCGCAGTGAGAATGAGGATAGGGCATGCCGTGACCTGGCGAAGCTTGCGCAGGACTTCCAGGCCGTCCATGTCCGGAAGCCCGAGGTCCAGGAGGATGACATCGTGCTCCCGGTGGACCAGCAATGCGTCCGCGCCCCGGGATACCCGATGGGCGCTGTGGCCTGCGGAAATGACGGCCGCCTCGAGGGCCGACGCCATTGCGTCGTCGTCCTCGACGATGAGCACGCGCATTGCCTGTCCTCTGCCTTCGTTGCTGTGGGGGGACATCGGAGTCCGTTTGGACATTACTCCTTGTCCGCGGATTTCGCCTTGTTGCCGCCTTGGCACGGTGTCCGGGGTGCGCACTACCGCCGGGTGAAAGTGCAAAGGCGACCCGCCGCCGTCGGCGGTTCCAATTCCTAAGGAAGTGTTAGGAATTGCCCCTCCACGTTGGTTGTGCCAAGGATCACGCATAAGTTGGCAGGTGTCCTCCTGCAGGGTCTGCCGGCAAGGCGCCCGGTCCGGGCTGCCGGCGGAGAACCGCACAGGCCGCCGGACAGACGCAGGGAAGCCCGACGCGGGATTCCGGCAGGACACCATTTCGCACCTCGGACGCCGACGGTGGCACCGACCAGGAAGGTTCATTGATGAGCACCCAGCACGCCGCGCCCGGCAGCGCGGCATCCAGCGAGGCCGCACAGACACGCCGGGCGGTCGGCAACATCCTCAAAGGCTCCGCCGGCAACCTCGTGGAGTGGTACGACCTCTACGTCTACACAGTTTTCGCGGCGTACTTCCAGGCGCACTTCTTCAACTCCAAGGACGAGCTGCAGGCCGGGCTCGAGGCGATGGCCGTGTTCTCGACGTCATTCCTCATGCGCCCCATCGGCAGCTGGTTCTTCGGACGCTACGCCGACCGCAACGGCCGCAAGGCAGCCCTGACCCTCAGCGTGACCCTGATGTCCGCCGGCTCCTTCGCGATCGCCATCCTCCCGACGCAGGACGTCATCGGCATCTGGGCCCTGGTCCTGCTGATCCTCGTCCGTGTCCTGCAGGGCTTCTCCGTGGGCGGCGAATACGGCACCAGCGCCACCTACATGTCCGAGGCCGCCACGTCCAGGCGCCGCGGCTTCTTCTCCAGCTTCCAGTACGTCACCCTGGTGGGCGGCCAGATGCTCGCACTGCTGGTGCTGGTGATCCTGCAGAACACCCTGGGCAATGACCTGCTGAAGGAATGGGGCTGGCGCATTCCGTTCGCTGTGGGCGGCGTGGCGGCGCTGGTGGTCCTGTGGCTGCGGCGTTCGATGGAGGAGACGGTTTCCGAGGAGCAGGTCCAGGCGGCCAAGGCTCCTGCCGCTTCCGGCGAGGCCCAGCCCGGCACCCTGCGGCTGCTCTTTACGCAGCACTGGAAGCCGCTGCTGGTCTGCATCGGCGTGACCCTGGGCGGCACCGTGGCCTTCTACACCTACACCAACTTCATCCTGAAGTTCATGAACGATACGTCCGGCATCGCCAAGACCGACACGTCAGTGATCAACTTCTGGGCGCTGTTCATCTTCATGCTGCTCCAGCCCGTCTACGGCCTCATCTCCGACAAGGTGGGCCGCAAGCCGCTGCTCCTCTGGTTCGGCATCACGGGCGTGCTGTTCACCTGGCCGCTGCTCTCCACGCTCGCCGGCACCAAGGACCCGTTCACGGCTTTCCTGCTGATGATGGGCGGCCTGCTGATCGTGGGCGGCTACACCTCCATCAACGCCCTCGTGAAGGCCGAGCTCTTCCCCGCCTCCATCCGCGCTCTGGGCGTCGGACTGGGCTATGCCATCGCCAACTCGCTGTTCGGCGGCACGGTTCCCCTGATCGGCGCCGCTTTGCAGAAGTCGGACCAGGTGGATCTCTTCTTCACGTACGTCACCGTGGCGATCGGGCTGTCCCTGCTGGTTTACATCTTCGCGCTGAAGAACAAGAAGACCACGCACCTGGACCGCGAACAGGGCCACGCCTGGTCCGGCACGGCTGCCGCCGCTGCCCCGGCGGGCGCCGTCCGCAAGGACGACGACGAGGATATCGTCAAGGTCTGATCTCCCGTAACGCATAGCGCGTCACGAAAGCAACGCACGACGGCGGGCGGCCGGCACCGTGGTGACCTTCGGGTCCCCGGGGCGGCAGCCCGCCGTCGTTCTTTGTTGTGTGGATGCAGGTGAGTCCCGCTCTTCCGTGCCGACGGAGGTGCCGGCGCCGGCAATGGTGGGAGAATGGAGGGCGGTTCCGGCGGCCAGCCCGGCGGAACCCGTCCAGTGCTAATACAGCCGGCTGCCTCTTCCCGCGTCGGGCGCCGAGCGAACCACTACGAACGGAACACCCATGACCACCGCCCAGTCCTCCCTGCCGAAAGCGGCGCCGAAATTCGCCTCGATCGGTTCCCCCTACTTCGGCATCATGCTCGCAGTCATGGCCGTGGTGCTGATCCTGTCCAATATCGGCGCCTCCAAGGGCGTGGCGCTGGGCCCGATCGTCACGGACGGCGGCTTCTTCCTCTTTCCGCTGGCGTACATCCTGGGCGATGTGATCAGTGAGGTCTATGGCTTCAAGGTCGCCCGGAAGGCCATTGTCACCACGTTCGCGCTGTCCGTCTTCGCCTCGCTGTGCTACTGGGTGATCATTGCGCTGCCTGGCTTTGACGACGACTTCGGCACCGCCAAGCAGGCAGCGCTCGAAGGCGCCATCGGCCCGGTGCCGCAGATCGTGCTGGCGTCGCTTCTGGCGTTCTTCGCCGGGCAGACCCTCAACTCCTGGATCCTGGTCCGGATGAAGGCCCGCACCGGCGAGAAGTCCCTGTGGGCGCGCATCATGAGCTCGTCCGTGGCCGGGGAGTTCGTGGACACCCTGATCTTCTGCAGCATCGCGGCCTCCGTAATCGGCATCAGCGACTTCGGAACGTTTGCGAACTACGTGGTGGTGGGCTTCCTGTACAAGACGCTCGTGGAGTTCTTGTTCGTCCCCGTGACCACGCTGGCCATCGGCTGGGTCAAGAAGCGCGAACCGACCTACGCGTAGCCCCGCCGTTTCGACGGTTCCCTGCCCACTCGACGTCCCGCAACGTCTAGCCGGCAGGGAACCGTCGAAACGGCCCGGACTGGTCCAGTGCACGCAGCAGCCGGTACTTGAACTCCTGCTCCCGGAAAAGGTCTTTCCACTCAACCCGGACGAAGGTCCAGCCCTGCTCCATGAGCGCCTGTTCGCGGCGGCGTTCCTGGAAGATCACCTCAGCTGTTGGCCTGTAGTCGAAGTACTTGGTCCTGCCATCGAACTCAAGTGCCACCTTCCGCTTGGGCCACGCAAAGTCCAGGCGGTGTTCGCCCAGCGGTGTCCGCACCACGTACTGGAGCTCCGGTAGTGGGAGCTTGAGCCTGTGAATTATCTCCCGGGTCAGAGTCTCCCCGGCAGATTCGGAACGGGCATCCATCAAGTCCAAGGCCCGGCGCAATGCCACGACTCCATTTCGCCCCGCCAACGCGCCGCAGTAGTCCCGAAGCAGGGGCACGTCAGCTCCCAAGCGAGCGGCGTGATCGACCAGGATGAGGGCCTGACGGACGTTGAACATCAGGGAGCAGTCGACCACTGTTCGCTCCAACGAGGTGCATGGCAGACCGTCTATGAAGGTCACTTCGCGGCTGAGCAGGCGCCGGGTATGGGCGGCCACTCCTTGTCCGTGGGACACACTCGAGGGGCAACCAGCCTGCGTCAGGTGGACGGTATCGTCGACTCCCCACAGATGGAGGCGTTGCAAGGTGGCACCTGAGCTGTGGCTATAGACGAAACCGCCGGCCGACGTCGTGCATGTACCGTGCGCGTGCGCGTGGATGAGTTGGCGCCGGCGGCCTGCCGCGTTCAGTTCCGCCCACCATTCGCCGCGCGCGTAGCAGCCACGGCGCACCCGGATCAAGGATCCGTCCCGAACCAGCTGCGCGATTACCCGCGAATTCAGCCCGCGTTGCAGGAGTTGCTCGGTGCGCCAGCGGTTCTCCCTTGCGGGCAGGCGGGTTCCAGGTTGGCTCATGTTTCCACCATGGCCGCTACGGCCGCGGAGGCCCAGTGACTGTCAGCGGTATGTGGAAACAGGCCGTTTAGACGGTTCCGTGCCCGCTCGACGTTCCGCAGCGTCGTGTGCGCAGGGAACCGTCGAAACGGCAGCGCAGCAACACCTAGGAGTAGTACGTGCCCAGGGTTTCGGCCTTGAACTCGAAGAAGTCGCCGGAGTCGATGGCCAGCCGGGCGTCATCCACCATCTTCACGACGAAGCGCTCGTTGTGGATGGAGATGAGCGTGGCCGAGAGCATCTCCTTGGCCTTGAACAGGTGGTGGATGTAGGCCCGCGAATAGTTCAGGCACGCATAGCAGTCGCAGCCGTCCTGCAGCGGGCCGAAGTCCCGCTTGTACTTTGCGCCTGACAGATTGAACCGGCCCTCGGGCGTGTAGAACGCCGAGTTCCGGGCCACTCGGGTGGGGGAGACGCAGTCGAAGGTGTCGGCGCCGTTCTCGATGGCCGTGAAGATGTCGTCCGGCTCGGAGATGCCCAGCAGGTGCCGCGGCTTGTTTTCGGGAAGTTCCTCGTTGCACCAGCGCACGATTGTGCCCAGGTTCTCCTTCTCGAGGGCGCCGCCGATCCCGTAGCCGTCGAACGCCATCGCCCCCAGATCCCGGCAGGCCTTCCGGCGCAGGTCCTCGTACTGGGCGCCCTGGATCACGCCAAAGAGCGCCTGGTAGGGCTTCCCCGCCCGGGACGCCGTGAGCCGGAAGTGTTCCTCGAGGCAGCGGACCGCCCACAGCCGGGTCCGCTCCAGCGATTCCTCCTGGTATCCCCGGGAGTTCTGCAGCGTGGTGAGCTCGTCGAACGCGAACATGATGTCGGCGCCGATCTGGTGCTGGACCTGCATGGAGATCTCGGGCGAGAAGCGGTGGCGGTCCCCGTTGAGGTGGCTCTTGAACCAGACGCCGTCGTCGTCAATGTGGGCCAAACGCTCCTTGCCCGGGGCCACAGCGTCATCGGGCCCGGACGTATCGACGGACTTCATGTCGATGACCTTCTTGAACCCGGAACCGAGGCTCATCACCTGGAAGCCCCCGGAATCGGTGAACGTCGGCCCGGGCCAGTTCATGAAGGCGCCCAGGCCCCCGGCCTCGTCGAGGATCTCCGGGCCGGGCTGCAGGTACAGGTGGTAGGCATTGGCCAGCAGGGCCTGCGCACCGAGTTCGGCCATGGACTCCGGGAGCACAGACTTCACCGTTGCCTTGGTGCCGACCGCGATAAAGGCCGGTGTCTGGATCTCGCCGTGCGGTGTGGTGATGGTGCCGGTCCGGCCCAGGAACCCGCCTCCGTTGGCGGCCACCTGCTCGGGCGCCGGACTGCATGTCTCGGTGAGCCGCTTGCCCACGCGGAAGGAAAATTCCGACTGGCGGGCGGCCGGCACCGCCTCCGACGGCAGATCAGCTCGGGCTGGCGGTTCAGGATTGGCTGGCACGGTTCAAGTGTGCCAGCTAACGGCGCCGAACCTTCACTGGATGGGTTCTGATGTGGGGTAGTTCTCAGAGCGCCAGTCGTCCCACAGGGTGCGGATCGTTTCCATGCTGCCGGCGCCCAGGTCGTACAGCGAGAGGATCACCATGGAGCCGCCGTCGGGCCTTTTCTCCGGGATGACGGGCTGGTCGGCCACGATCAGCAGGCCCTCACCATGTTCCGCGTAGCTGTGCACGGTGAGCCCTACGACGTGGTTGGTTTTGTGCCAGACCTTGCCCGAGATCTCCTCGCCCGTGCCCAGGGTGAGCGAATACTCCTCGCCGGGCTTGGGGATGTCCTTCAGGCCGAGTTTTTCGATGGCGGAGCCGCCCGAACCGGGGACGGAGAAGTAGCAGGTGCGGCGTTTGCCGTGCGGGTGCCGTTCCAGAGCGAAGCGCAGCTGCTGGAGGAAAATCAGCCAGCCCTGCGTGATGTCCTCGTCCCAAGCAGCCCATTCCGAGTTGTGGTCCACTCCGGCGCGGGTGACGCTGACCTCGGTTCCGGTGGGCACGGGCTTCAGCGTGAAGATGTCGCCGCCCTCGACCGTCAGGGAGGTGTGGTCCGGCCCTTCAACCACTGACTTGTTGAAGTAGATCTCATTGATTTCATCCGCCAGTTCGTCGGCTTCCCAGCCATGCCACTGCGCGACTTTCGAGGGTTCACGCAGCATCGTCCAAACCTGCGGCGCGTCCGAATTGATCACAACGCTGAGATTGTTCGTCATGGCCTGAATCTACAACTTGGGGCGCAGCGCGGGCTAGAGCAATTTCCGGCTGAAAATGGGCTGGGACGTGCGAGGAGGCTAACCCCGCACCGATTCCAGTTCGTTCGCGATCCGCCGCTCGAGTTCGGATGCGCTGATGGTCTGCGATCCGCCGTGGGCGCGCAGGAACAGCAGCGATTCCAGCCGCAGCAGCCGCCACTCGCGCTCGGCCTCGTGGTTGGAGTTGTCGATGGAGCGGAAAATCTCCTTGTCGTACAGGTTTGGCTCGTTCAGTGAACGCTGGCGCACCCTGGCCTGCATCCGCGCCTTGAACGGATCCGTCTCCTGGTTGTCCGGGGCACGGAGCAGCTTCTCGTAGACGGCGGCGCGGTCCTTGTGCCCGGTCTGGCGGCACACGTAGCTGGACAGCGCGAGGGACGCTTCCACCGATCCCCAGCGTCCCGGGTTGCCGTCGAAGGGCAGCACGTTGAGCAGGTCGGCCACCTTCAGGGACCCCTCGGCGTCCTTGAGCATGACAAACAGTTCGTGCGCGAGGTCGCTCAGGTCCTTCAGGCAGCTGCCGGACTTGGTGTTGATGCCTTTGACGAGCTTGTCCGCGAGCAGCTGCACGCCGACGGAGTCCGGGTGCGCCGCCGCCACGGCCTCCACCACGGATTCGGGGGTTCCGGAGGGCTCCGGGATCAGGGCCAGGTCTTCGGCGCTGGGGCCGATCACCAACGGTGTGGTGGAGGGCAGGGGAGGCACGACGACGGCGGCAGGTACCGCGCGCTGCGGCGCTGGGGCGTCTGGGTTCCCCACGAGGGAAAGGGGAGTGCCGGCGTCGGACGCCTTGACGTCTGACGGCTGGGTCCCTGACGGCTGCATGCCCGACGGCGGGACGGCGCCGTCCGCTGATCCGGCACCGCTTGCCGCGCTGGCGCCGGGCGCCGCCGCAACTACTGCCGCGGCAGCGGCGTCCTCCGCGTCCTCCGCGGAGGGGGCGCCGTCAGAGGCGGCTCCCGGGACCCGCACGGCGGAGCCGGCGGCAATACGCAGCGTGCCCCCGCCGGTGAGGGTGGCAAGGATAATGGCGGGGCTGCCGAAATCATCGGTTTCGACTTCCACGGAGTGGATTTCCGCAGACCGTTCGCCGTCCGGGAGAACAAGGTGGTTGCCCGCCCGCAGAGAGCCCGCCTGCTGTTCACGGAAGGTCTTGGCAGCTGCAGGGTGGTTCATCGGGAGTCCTTAGGTTCTCTTGCGGTCCGCCCAACAGTCTACAAAGGAGAGGCTCCGAAGTCGGGGAGGCGCGGGCGCCAAGGCGTCAGGCGCCCACTCCGGCGTAGGCCAGTGCCTGGCGCACCAGCGCGCCGCGGCCGCCGGTGAACTCGAGCTGCACGCCGTCGCTGAGCACTTCCTGCGGCGTCATCCAGGTCAGCTCCAGCGCGTCCTGGCGGGGGTCGCATTCGCCGGTCACGGGGATGATGTAGGCCAGCGAAACGGCGTGCTGCCGGTCGTCGGTGAAGCCGGTGTGCGAGGGGGCGGGGAAGTATTCGGCCACGGTGAAAGGCACGGGGCTGATGGGGAGCTGGGGGAAAGCGAGCGGACCGAGGTCCTTTTCCATATGGCGCAGCAGGGCGGCGCGGATGGTCTCCCGGTAGAGCACCCGGCCGGAGACGAGGGACCGGACCATGGTTCCGTCCTCGTCCGCCTGAAGCAGTGTCCCCACCTCATTGACGAACCCGAGGGGATCCAGCCGGACGGGCACCGCCTCCACGTAAACCATGGGGAGCCTGCCTCGGGCTTCGAAGAGATCCTCGTCCGAGAGCCAGCCGGGGTTGGGGTCAGGGGTGCGCACGTTCATGAATCATTTTTACCGCATCGCCACAGGTCCGGCCGCCGAAGGACGGGATCCCGGCGTTTGGCGGGGCCCAAAGCGGCGGGATCCAACGCCTCGCTGCGCGCCGTCCAGGCGGGTGCCGCGGCTACGAGGGGCGCCGGGCCGAGATCCACAGCGGTGCCCGCTGCGTTGCCGCACCGTCACTGTCCGGGTGCGGCACATGAAGGGTCCGCCCGAAGGCCTCCTCGGTGAGCGTCACCTGGTGCCCGGCAGCGGTCAGGCGGAGCCGCAGCGCATCAAGGTCCCCGGCGTATTCGAAGCCGAGCCCCGCGTGCGCGGCTCCGGTGCCGGGCCGTGCCATCAGCACGCCGCCGTTCTTGGCCGTGAAATCAGCGGTCTCGTCGTCGTCCGGGACCGGCCGGAACCGTGCGCCGATGTCGCGCAGCGCCTGTGCCGCGGCTGTCACATCCTCGCTGAACCAGACCTCCACTACCGCCAGGGCGGGATCCGCATCGGCGCAGTTGGCCCCGTGGGCGGCCTTGTCGGCAAAGAAGCTGAAGCCGTCCGAGCCCGTGATCCGGCAGGAGTCGCCGTGGTCCGCCTGGACGAGTTCGGCCGAGGAGGTGTCCGATTCCGCGCCGGACTGGTTGGTGCGCCGGGCAAACTCCGCCAGGTCACCGACCTCCACGCCAAAGTGCGTGGTGCCGTCCTCCGCGGCGCCGGGCTCGGCCTGGTGCAGCGCCAGCCGGCCCGCACCGGCGTCGTATTCCCGCCAGGATCCCTGGTCCGCGGACTTGATCATCCCCAAGTCGGTGAGGAACCGCTCCCAGGCCTCAATCCGGGACGTGAAGTGGATGGGGCGGACACGCAGCATGCTCTCTCCTCGAACTCGAAACACCCGGATTCCGACAACGGCGCCGACATGGCCATGATGCCACGTCTTGAATCACGTGGCACCGGGTTGAATCACCCCGGGCTGGGTTGAATCCACTGGCTCTGCGGGCAGAATAGGCGCATGGCTGTTGAACTCGAGGAACTGCTGGTGGCCGATGCCGCCGGCTGGCGGACCTGGCTGGAATCCCACCATGCCGACAGCCCGGGCGTCTGGCTGGTCCTGCACAAGAAGGGCGGCAACGTCACCGAGCTCGACTACGACGCCGCCCTGGACGAGGCACTGTGCTTCGGCTGGATCGACGGCCAGGTCAAAAAGCGCGACGGCGAAAGCTACTTCCAGCGGATGACCCGCCGGGGTGCCAAGAGCCCGTGGTCGGAGCGGAATGTGGGCCTTGTGGGCCGGCTCGAGGCGGAAGGGAAGATGGCCGCTTCCGGCAGGGCCGCCGTCGACGCCGCCAAAGCCGACGGCCGCTGGGAGGCCGCCTATGCGGGACCGGCGACGGCGGAAGTCCCGGCCGATCTGGCCGCCGCAATAGCCGCCGTGCCCCAGGCCCAGGCCATGTTCGACGTGCTCACCTCCGTGAACCGCTTCGCGCTGATCTACCGCACCAACTCGGTCAAGCAGGCCTCCACCCGGGAACGGAAAATCGCCGGATTCGTTGACATGCTGGCCCGCGGCGAGACGCCGTATCCGCAGAAGAAACGCCCGGTGCAGAATCCCGCAGGTTGAGCCGCCGTATTCCGCCGGGCGAGTCTGCGGACCTCACCGCTCCGCCCGGGGAAAGAGCCCGCACGCTAAAATTGGTGCCAACCCCCAACACGAACGGCAAACATGCAGCGGTATTCCCTACGCACGCTGGGCCCCCGCGGGCGGTGGATTGCGGCGGCGGTGGCCCTGGCCCTGGTGCTGGCCGCGGCTGTGGCGATCGGCCTGGCAGGACGTTCGGTACCCGAAGACGACGGACCCCAAGGCGGCGGCACCACGAGTGAAGCTCCGGCAGCCCCCAAGTCGTTCAGCCGGCCGGAGGGGGCCTCGCAGTTCCGGCCCTCCTACCACCTCACCCCCGCCAAGGAGTGGATGAACGATCCCCAGCGGCCCTTCCTGCTGGATGGGCTGTGGCATTACTACTACCTCTACAACGCTGACCACCCCGAGGGGAACGGCACCGAGTGGTTCCACGTCACCAGCACGGATCTGGTGCACTGGAAGGATGAGGGCGTTGCCATCGGGAAGTTCAAGAACGGCCTCGGGGACATCGAGACCGGCAGCGCCGTGGTGGATCAGGACAACACCGCAGGCTTCGGCAAGGGCGCCGTCGTCGCGGTCATGACTCAGCAGGACAAGGGCGTGCAGCGGCAGTCCCTGTTCTACTCCACGGACAAGGGCTACACCTTCAAGGCCGCCGACGGGAACCCGGTCATGGACAACCCCGGCGCGCAGCACTGGCGTGACCCCAAGATCATCCGGGACGAGGCCCGCGGGCAGTGGGTCATGGCCCTGGCCGAGGGGGAGAAGATCGGCCTGTACACATCCCGGAACCTCAAGGACTGGCGTTATGTGTCCGGCTTCGAGCGGAAAGGCCTGGGAATCCTCGAATGCCCGGACCTCTTCCAGCTGGACCTCGACGGCGAACCCGCCAAGCGCACCTGGGTCCTGGCCGCCAGTGCAAACGGCACGCAGGAGGGCCGGACCACCGGCGTCGCTTACTGGACCGGGACCTTCGACGGGACCACGTTCACGCCCGCGGATGACAAACACCAGTGGCTCGACGCGGGTGCAGACTTCTACGCCGCCGTCACCTGGGACGACCCCCGGCTCCCGGACAACGAACGGATGGCGTCCCGCCACGCCATCGGCTGGATGAACAACTGGACGTACGCCCGGCAACTGCCCACCACTGACTGGCAGGGCGGTGCCGACTCGATCGTCCGGGACATCCGGCTGAAAACCGTGCAGGGAAGGCCTGCCCTCGTGTCCGCGCCCACCCCGGCCCTGTCCGCGCTGGACGGCGAAACCCAGGCCGCCGGCAGCAGGCCGCTTACCCCGGAGGGCGCCGGAGAGCTGCCCGTGCCCGGAGGCGGCGCCTACCGCCTGAATGTCACACTGGAACGTGCGCCGGGCGACGACGGCACCGAAGCACTGCTGAAACTCGCCAACGGCGGGGCGGACTACGCCACGGTCGGCTACAACTTCGGGACAGGCACGGTATGGGTGGACCGCGCAGCAGTGGTGCCGGGCGCGGAAGCCCTCGGACCGCTCTTCACCGACCGGCGGAGCGCGCAGAGCCCGCCCCGGGACGGAAACCGGCAGGGCGGCACCGCTGCACAGAAAAACGGCAGCGTGGACCTGGCCATCTTCGTGGACTACTCGTCCGTGGAGGTCTTCGTGAACGGCGGGGAGCAGACCCTGACCTCGGTGGTGCTGCCGAAATCCGGACAGCCGGCGGTCAGCGCCGCAACCGCCGGCGGGAAGCTGACGCTGAAGTCATTCACCTACACGCCGCTGGCAACGGTGCTGGGGGCCCGCTAGACCCAACAGGGGATCAGGCGGATTCGATCGGGAAGGCCACGGCCTCGCCCACCACGCGCAGGCACAGCTCGGTCCCGGGCTGGGCGATGGAGGCGTTCCAGTGCCGGATGGTGATGACCTCGCCGCCGCCGGGATACCGGTGGTCCGGCATGGCACCGGCCAGCTTGGGCGGCACGGCGAGCTTGAGCCGCACGGTGGTCTCGGGGCCGAAGTAGTCGGTGTCCACCACCACTCCGCGGATGGGGCCGTCCTCGGCGATCCGGATCTGCTCCGGACGCAACATGAGCTGGACGCGGCCCTGTGCCGGCGGGCGCCGGACCGGGATGCCGCCGAGCGAGCAGGTGGCCAGCGATCCCTCCATCCAGGCGTCGAGGATTACGGCGTCGCCCAGGAATTCGGCCGTGGCACGGTCGGCGGGCCGGGTGTAGACCACGAACGGGTTGCCGATCTGCGCCAGTTTGCCGCCCCGCATCACGGCCACCTGGTCCGCGAAGGACAGCGCCTCGGCCTGGTCGTGCGTGACGAGGATAGTGGTCACCCCGGCCTCGTTGAGGACTTTGGCAACGGCCCGCCGGGTGGCGACGCGCAGCCCGGCGTCCAAAGCGGAGAAGGGCTCGTCCAGCAGCATGAGTTCGGGTTCCCGGGCCAGCGCCCGGGCCAGGGCGACACGCTGCTGCTGGCCGCCGGAAAGCTGGTGGGGCCGGCGCTTGGCCATGGCGGTGTCCAGGGACACCATCTCCAGGAGCTCGTCGACCCGGGCGTTAACCGCGCGCCGGCCGCCGTCGACCTTTGACGGGCTGAGCCCGAAGGCGATGTTCTGCCCCACGGTCAGGTGCGGGAAGAGGGCACCGTCCTGGGCCACGTAGCCGACGTGGCGCTTGTGCGCCGGCTGCCACACGCCGTCGCCCGCCACCGGCGCACCGTTCAGCGAGATGGTGCCGGTGTCCGGGTGTTCAAAGCCGGCGATCAGCCGGAGCAGGGTGGTCTTGCCCGACCCTGAGGGGCCCACGATGGCGGTGGTTCCGCCCTTGGCCACGGACAGGTTCACGCCCTTGAGGACGGCCTGTGAGCCGAAGTTCTTGGTGACGGCGTCGATCTCCAGGTGGCTGTTGGTGCTGGGCGCCACGGACGGCGAGATCCGCGGTGCCGGAAGCCTGGACGGGGATTGTTCGGTCACTGTCCCGCTACTTTCTTGGACTGCTGGAAGAGCAGATAGGTCATGGGCGCCGAGATCACGATCATGAGCAGGGCGTACGGCGCGGCGCCTGCGTAGTCGATTTCGCTGCTCTTGCTCCAGAACTCGGTGGCGAGGGTTTTGGTCCCGTTGGGGGAGAGGAGCAGGGTGGCGGTCAGTTCGTTGGCGATGGCCAGGAAGACCAGCGCCGCGCCGCCGGCCGCGGCCGGGGCAGTGAGCCGGAGGGTCACGCGGATGAAGGACAGCAGCGGCGGCGTGCCCAGGGCCTGCGCCGCCTCGTCCAGTTCCTTGGGTGCCTGCGCAAGCCCGGCACGGATGTTCACCAGGGCGCGCGGGAGGAACAGGAGCACGTAGGCGGCCACCAGCACACCCGTGGTCTGGTAGATCCCGGGCAGCAGCCGGATGCTGACCGTGACGAAGGCCAGGGCCACCACGATGCCGGGCAGGGAGCTGGTGACGTAGTTGGAGAGCTCAAGGGCCTTGCTGAACCAGCTGGCATGCCTGACCGCCAGGTACGCCATGGGGAAGGCCACCACCGTGGTGGCTGCGGCCCCCACAAGCCCGTACAGCAGGGTCTGCCACAGGGCCGGGACGAATTCGTCAGCCGCCCAGATTTCCGCGCCGCCGGCGAAGATCCAGCGCAGCACGAACAGCAGCGGAAGCCCGAAGGCCAGCACGGTGAGGGCAAGGAGGGCGAGCTGGGCCGGCACCTGGTACACGTGCAGGGGAAGGCGCAGGGCCTTGGCCTGGGCACCGGAGCCCACCCGGGCGTAGCGGGCGGTGCCGCGGCTGCGGACCTCCACGAGGAGCAGGACCAGGCAGAAAAAGACGAGCACACTGGCCAGCATGGTGCCTGCCGTGCCGTTGAACGTGGACTGGTACTGCACCATGATGGCGGTGGTGAACGTGTCGAAGCGGATCATCGCGAAGGCGCCGTACTCCGCCAGCAGGTGCAGCGCCACCAGCAGTGCGCCGCCTGTCATCGCGATCCGGAGCTGGGGGAGGACCACCCGGAAAAACGCCCGCCAGGCCCCCAGGCCGAGGGACGCGGCTGACTGCTCGACGGCGGGATCAAGCCGGCTGAGCGTCGCCGCCGCGGGGATGTAGACCAGCGGGAAATAGGAGAGGGTGGCGATGAGCACGCCCGAAAACAGGCCGTGCAGGGACGGCACCGCGGAAACCCACGCATAGCTGTTGACGAAGGCCGGGATGGCCAGCGGGGCCGCGAGCAGCACGGCCCACACTTTCTGCCCGCGCAGCGTGGTCCGCTCCACGAGCCATGCGCCGCCCACGCCCAGGATGAGGCACAGAGGCACCGTGAACACAATCAGGAGCACGGTGTTGAGCAGCAGTTCGCCGACGCGCGGACGGACAATCAGTTCAATGGCCGTGTCCCAGCCCGTGGCGGCGGTCATGAACACGACGTAGCCCAGCGGCAGGAGGGAGAACAGGGCGATCAGCACGGCCAGGATGCCCACCGTTGAAACGCCGAAAGGCGGGCGGGGGCGCTTGCCCCGGCCCGCCGTCGTCGTGCTGCCGGATGTCTCCGGAGCCGATACTTGCGTGATCACAGAATTAGAGCAGTCCTGCCTCGGTCATCAGTTCGGTGACCTTCTTGGAGTTGAGCTTGGCGGGGTCCACCGTGGGAGCCGCAAGTTCCTTGATGGGGACGAGCTTGTCGTTGGCCGGGACACCGGAGGCGATGGCGTACTCGAAGGAGGTGCCGTTCTTCAGGACCTCCTGGCCCTTCTTGCCGGTGATGAACTTCAGGAAAGCCTGGGCCTTGTCGGCGTTCTTCGACGACTTCAGGACACCGCCGCCCGAGACCGAGAGGAACGCGCCCGGGTCCTGGTTCTTGAAGTAGTACGGCGTGACGTTGTTGGAGTTCTCGCCGGTCTTGGCCTGGTCGCCGTAGTAGTAGTAGTGGTAGATCAGCGCGGCATCAACCTCGCCGGCGTTCACTGCCTTCATGGCGGTGTTGTTGCCCTTGTAGGCGGTGAAGTTTTCCTTCATGCCCTTCAGCCATTCCTTGGCAGCGGCTTCGCCCTTGAGCTCAACCAGCGCAGAGACGATGGCCTGGAAGTCGGCACCGCTGGGGGATGCACCCCACTTGCCCTTCCACTCCGGCTTGGCCAGGTCCAGCATGGACTTGGGCAGCTTGTCCTCGGAGATCTTGTTCTTGTCGTACACCAGGACGGTGGAACGGGCGGCAATGCCGGTCCACTTGCCCGTGGACGGGCGGAATTCCGCGGGAACCTGGGCGATGGTGGCCTTGTCCACGTCGGCGAAGAGTCCGGCGTTCTCCACCTGCGCCATTGCGGGGGAGTTCTCCGTCAGGAAGACGTCGGCCGGGGAGGCCGCGCCCTCCTGGATGATCTGGTTGGACATCTCGGTGTCCGAGCCCTGGCGCAGCGTCACCTTGATGCCGGTTTCCGCCGTGAACGCGTCCGCCCACTCCTTGGTGAGGCTTTCGTGCTGGGCGTTGTAGACCGTGATCTCGCCCTTGGCAGGGTCGGCGGAGGGCGAGGCGGCGGGTGAGTTGCTGGAGCCGCAGGCCGACAGGCCCAGGGCTGCGGTGGCGGCGATCGCGACGCCGGCCAGCGCGTTGAGGCGGATCTTCATCAGGGTGCTTCTTTCTGCAAAAGTCTCGTGGGCGAGGCCCTCTGTGAGCTGGGGAAGTCAGGCGAAGCTCACTCGAAAAACTGTAGGTTAGCCAAACCTAAGCAACCAAGCATACGGGGCATTAAGTGATGAGGATCACATGAATTACGAAACTGTTGCGTGTCCTAATTGTCGCTTCCGCCGGTGCCGGCGGCCGGTGATGCCGCTGCCGCGGTTGCTGCTGACTCGAGGGCCATCCATGCCTGGAGCTGGGTGGAAAGTTCGACGGCGGCACCCGGCGGATAGGTGACCCCCGCCGGCCGCAGGGGGTCGGAAGAGAAAACAGGGCTGCCGGGCTGCCCGTTCCGGGCCAGCGGCTCGCCTGCCGTAAGGCCGCGCCGGCCGGCCCAGAGCGCCCCGGCCGTGCCGGTTACGAGTCCGGCGGCCGTGGTCCGGACGTCCCGGGGGAGCCGCCGGTCGGTGGCGGCCAGCGCGAGGTAGCGGGTGAGGATTCCGGTGAACAGGCCGCCGTCGCCGGTTCCGTCGCAGCGGAGGACCATGCCGGCGTCGGGATTGCTTTTCGGATCCGCTGCACTCGCGGGCTGCCCCGTGATGGCCGCGCCGGGCAGCGTCAGGTGCGTGGCCACCGCCCGCACCACCGTGGCGGCGCGCTCCAGGTTGGCGGTGCCGCCGAGTTCCAGCAGGGCGCCAAGGACGGGGCCCTGGTTGTAGGTGTAAACAGCATCCTCCACTACCGTCTCGCCGGTGCTGCGGATCCGGATGCCGTCGAGGTAGAGCCCGCGGGTGGCGTCGAACAGCCGCTCGTCCAGCCAGTCGAGCAGGGACTGCGCCTTGGCGGTGTTGCCCGTGCGGGCATAGTAGAGCGCCACCGGCGCCGTGGCGGGGGTGTTCTTGAAGTCCCGCTTGGTGCTCCAGAACGTGCCGCCGCCCAGGTCGTCGGTGGACGCGGAATCGAACTGCAGCGTCAGGCTTTTGCGGATTCTCTCCTGCCGCCGGGGGCTGGGCTCGCGGCTCTGCTCCGCCAGCCGCTCCAGCCGCAGCGTGGACAGGGCAAGCCAGGCCATGTCGTCGTAGTAATGGTTGACATAAGTCAGGAAGTTCCGCAGCCGGATGCCGGTGACCAGGCGGGAAGCGAGCCTTCCCGCGCTGGGACGGGCATCGCCGTCGAACTTTGCCGGCGGCTGCCCCGCCTTCCCAAGTTCGCGAAAGCCTGTATCCACGAGGCAGTCCAGATAGTGTGCCTGCCACCAGTAGTGCCACGGGCGGCGAAGGTTCCCGATGCGGCCGGAGGGGCGCAATGTGGCGGCGATGTGCGTCCCGGGCAGGAAAAACAGCCGCTGGCCGAACAGGTGCGTCACGGATCTTGCGGCCTCATCGGCCCGCTCGGCCCAGGCGGTGGCGGGTTCGCGGGGGGTGAGGCCGGCGGTGTCCGGGGTGGCGTCAGCATCTGGCTGGGTCATGGGGCCAGCCTAACGAACGTCGGCTTGGGCGCACTGGTACGTGCAGCCGGCTGTGGCGTGCGCCCGCCGCGCATTTCAGTTAACATTCACTAACTAACGTTGGCGGCCGGTGATCCCGGTCCGCATCGACCGGTTCCACATCAAGGAGGATGCATGGAAATTGAGGGTTCCGTCGCAATCATTACGGGCGGCGCATCAGGCCTGGGCGCCGCCACGGCCCGGCGGCTGTTTGATGCCGGCGCTTCCGTGGTCCTCGCCGACCTCGGTTCCTCAGCGGGTGCCGCATACGCCGACGAGCTGAACGCCGCCGGCTCCAGGAACCTTTCGGCCGTTGATGCCCCCCTCCCCAAGGCCGTCTTCGTTCCCGCGGACGTGACGAGCGAGGAGCAGGTGCAGGCCGCCGTCGACGCCGCCGGCGGCCTGGGGCCGCTGCGCATCGCAGTGAACTGTGCCGGCATTGCCACCCCGGGCAAGGTCCTGGGGCGCGACGGCGTGCTGCCGCTGGAGACCTTCCAGCGCGTCATCCAGACCAACCTGGTGGGAACGTTCAACGTGGTCCGGCTCGCCGCCGCCGCGATGGCCGCCACCGAGCCTGCCGTCACGGAACTCGGCGGGGAGGAGCGCGGGGTCATCATCAACACCGCTTCAGTCGCCGCGTTCGACGGGCAGATCGGCCAGCCTGCCTACGCCGCGTCCAAGGGCGGGGTGGCAGCAATGACCCTTCCGCTGGCCCGCGAGCTCGCTCGGTCGCTGATCCGCGTGGTGACCATTGCCCCGGGCATTTTCGAGACGCCGATGATGGCCGGGCTGCCGCAGGAAGCACAGGAGTCCCTGGGCAGACAGGTGCCGCACCCGTCCCGGCTGGGCCGGCCCGCAGAGTACGCCAACCTCGCCGCGCACATTGTGGAGAACGCGATGCTCAACGGCGAGACCATCCGCCTCGACGGTGCCATCCGGATGGGGCCGAAGTGAGCAGCACCGCGGGCGTCCCCGCCGACGTGAGCGTTCCCGCCCAGGGAGGACCCGCCGTCGACACCCTGCCCACCGCCGATTTTTTCGGCTACGAATCGCTGCTCAGCGCCGCCGAGCAGCGCAAGCTGAACGAACTCCGCGGGTTCCTGGGCACGGAGATCGCGCCGTATGCGGGGGACTGGTGGAACAAGGCCGAGTTTCCGGCACACATCCTCCCCAAGCTGGCCGCACTGGAGCTGAGCACGCCCGCCCAGCGCGGTTACAGCCATCTCTTCGCCGGGCTGGTGATCGCGGAGATGACCCGCGTGGACACGTCGATCGCCACGTTTTTCCTGGTCCACCACGACCTCTTCGTGGAGTCGCTCTACCGGTTCGGCTCCGAGGAACAGCGCGGCCGGTACCTCGACGACGCCTCGAACCTCAGGACCACGGGGGCGTTTGCCCTGACCGAACCGGATCACGGCTCGGACGTGGCCGGCGGCATGGAGACCCGGGCGCGCCGGATATCCAGCCTCACCGGAGAGGCCGACGCCGGCGGGGACTGCTGGGTGCTGAACGGCGCCAAGCGGTGGATCGGCAACGGGACGTTCTGCGACTACATGCTGGTGTGGGCGCGGGACGAAGCCGACGGCGCGGTCCGCGGCTTCATCGTTGACGCGGGGCTGCCCGGAGTGAGCCGTAAGCGGATCGAGAACAAGATCGCGCTGCGCACCGTGCAGAACGCTGACATCGTGTTCGAGGACGTCCAGGTGGCCGAGGCGGACCGTTTTGCCGGCATCGCCAGTTTCGAGGACACGAACGAACTGCTCCGCGGTTCACGCATCATGGTCGCCTGGCAGGCGGTGGGGCAGCAGCTGGCGGCGTTCGACGTCGCCCGGCAGTACGCCGTCGAGCGCCTGCAGTTCGGCCGTCCGCTGGCGAGGTTCCAGCTCATCCAGCAGCAGCTGGTGTCCATGCTCGGCAACGCCGTGGCCAGCATGGGCATGATGGCCCGGATCGCCCAGCTGCAGGATTCAGCGCAGCCGCAGGATTCCCTGGGACATGGCGTCGGGATGGCGCAGGTGGCGCTGGCCAAGTCCTACACGTCCGCCAGGATGCGCGAGACCGTGGCGATGGGCCGGTCCATCCTGGGCGGCAACGGCATCGTCACGGACTGCCGGATGGCCAAGATCTTTGCCGACGCCGAGGCCATCTACACCTACGAGGGCTCGTACGAGATCAACACCCTGATCGTAGGCCGGGCCGTCACGGGCGTCTCCGCGATCGCCTGACGGTCCTCCACGCCAAAAGCGGAGCCCGAACGTGCAGGTAATGCCCGCAAATCTCCGTTTTCCGGGCGTTACCTGCCAGTTCGCGCTCGGGGGGGCTCACGGGGCGGGCTGCTTTTCCCCGGCTTCGATCCGGGCGTCCAGGCTGTTGTTCCGGACGGGCATGGGGCAGGTGCCGTACGGGGTGAAGGCGCTGGGGTAGTTGATGGCGCGGTTGAAGTCCAGGACCACGGAGCCGTCCGGCCGGGGGCGCGCGGTGGAGACTTTGCGCCACTCGTCGGTTTCCTTTCCGTTCGTCTCGTCGTGGAACGTGACCGTCAGGGCGCCGAGTTTCTCCTCCTCGGCCTGCAGCCGGTACTCGTGCTCCTTGCCGGGCAGCCGGAACACCAGTTCGCCGACACTGCGGTGCACGCCGTCCACCAGCGGATTGGCAGTGGAAATGGGCACGTCCACGGGCTCCGGATAGGCCTCGAATCTCGCCTCCACCGCAAAGTCGGGCCGGTAATCGAAGGTGGGCACGCCGTCGAACTCTGTAAATACCGGCGACGCCGAATCCCGGGTGCGGATCGCGTACCGGTCCGCCCGCATCGCCAGCTCTACCACCACCTGCCGGCCGTCCGCGCCGCCGAACTGCACCCACATCAGCGACTCCTCGTCGGCGAGCTGCGCAGTGATTGTCCCGTCCACCGGCTCCCCGGTCTCCACGAACGTCAGCCCGTCGGACGCAGCAGCGGTGAGCGTCGCCGTCGTGCCGTCCGCTGACCAGAGTCCGGGTACGAGTTCGACGGCGGCAGGCTGGGTTTCCAGCCACTGGAATGACGTGAGCGTGAGCCAGCCGTGGCGGGCCGCGAGGGCCGTATTGCGGCTTTTGCGGAAGCGGAGCCAGCGTTCGAGCCGGGCGTCTGCTGCGGTGCTCATGTGTCCTCCAATAATGCGTGTCCTCGAGCGGCCTTGGCGACAACTCCGCGCGGTGCCGGTTCATTCCGGAACAATCCGTCCACGTGGCTCCCGGGGGACGGATGCCCGGCGTAGCCTGGGTGTTGGGGCCCGTTCCGGACGGATCCGGGTGGCCGTGTCCCGGATGCAGTGCCCAATACAGCGAGCGGCAGTTCCGTTCAAGGCTGCGACAGCATCTGAGACATATTCCCGGGCTGCGGCCGACTGCGGGTAACATCCCATAGGAACAGTAATCCGGCTCACAGTATCCAGCGCAGTGTACGGGCCAAAGTCGAACACTCGAAAGATAGTTTCCATGGCTGACACTGCAATGAATTCCGAAACAGATCTCGCCGCCGAACTCCGCGCCGACGTGCGCCGCGTCTCCACCCTGCTGGGGGAATCCCTCGTCCGGCAGCACGGGCCCGAGCTCCTCGACCTGGTGGAACAGGTCCGCCTCCTGACGAAGGAATCCAAGGAAGCCGCCCGGGGCGGCGCGGACGCGACGGGCCCGTGGAGCGCGCACGACGTCGTCGCCCAGGTCCGCGAGCTGCTCGCCTCCCTGCCGCTCGAGCAGGCGACCGACCTGGTGCGCGCCTTCGCCTTCTACTTCCACCTTGCCAACGCCGCCGAGCAGGTCCACCGGGTCCGCGGGCTGCGCACGCGGCAGGAGAAGGACGGCTGGCTGGCCAAGGCCGTCGCGGACATCGCGGGCCAGGCCGGCCCGGCGGTGCTGCAGGAAGTGGTCAACGAACTCGACGTGCGCCCGATTTTCACTGCGCACCCCACCGAGGCTTCCCGCCGTTCCGTGCTGGACAAGGTCCGCAAGCTCTCGGACGTGCTGGCCCAGCCCACCGAGGAGGGGACCAGCGCGCGGCGCCGGCAGGACCGCCAGCTGTCCGAAATGATCGACCAGATGTGGCAGACGGACGAACTGCGCCAGGTCCGGCCCACACCGGTGGACGAGGCGCGCAACGCCATCTACTACCTCAACAGCATCCTGACGGATGCGCTGCCGGAGATGCTCACGGATTTCTCGGAGCTCCTCGGCGAGCACGGCGTCGCCCTCCCGGCCAAGAACGCCCCGATCCGGTTCGGTTCCTGGATCGGCGGTGACCGCGACGGCAACCCCAACGTCACAGCTGCCGTAACGCACGACATCCTGCAGCTCCAGAACCAGAACGCGGTGCGGATCAGCATCGCCATGATCGACGAGCTCATTTCCGTCCTGTCCAACTCGACCGCGCTCGCCGGGGCCGACCAGGCGCTCCTCGATTCCATCGACGCCGACCTCGCGAAGCTACCCGGACTGGACCGCCGCATCCTGAAGCTCAACGCGCAGGAGCCCTACCGGCTGAAGCTGACTTGCATCAAGGCCAAGCTCATCAACACCGGGAAACGGGTCGCCGCCGGATCCAAGCACGAGCCGGGCTGCGACTACACCTCCACCGAGGAGCTCATCGGCGAACTCGAGCTGCTGGAACTGTCCCTGCGCAACCACTCGGCGTCGCTCGTGGCGGACGGCGCTCTGGCCCGTGTCCGCCGCGCCATCGCCTCCTTCGGCCTGCACCTGGCCACCCTCGACATCCGCGAGCACGCCGACCACCACCATGACGCCGTCGGGCAGCTCATGGACCGCCTCGGCGGCCCCGGCATCCGCTATGCCGAACTGACCCGGGGCGAGCGCCTCGAGGTCCTGAGCGCCGAGCTCGCCTCCCGCCGTCCGCTGTCCGGGCACCCGATCAAGCTCGACGGCGCCGCTGACGGCACGTACGACGTCTTCCGTGAGATCCGCCGCGCCCTGCGCACGTATGGTCCGGACGTCATCGAGACCTACATCATTTCCATGACCCGCGGCGCCGACGACGTCCTGGCCGCCGCTGTCCTGGCACGCGAGGCCGGCCTGGTCAGCCTCTTCGGCGACGCCCCCTATGCCAAGATCGGCTTCGCGCCGCTGCTGGAGACCGTCGAGGAGCTGCGTGCTTCGGCGGAGATTGTTGACCAGCTGCTGTCCGACGCCTCGTACCGCGAACTGGTCCGGCTGCGCGGGGATGTCCAGGAAGTCATGCTCGGCTACTCGGACTCCAACAAGGAATCCGGCGTGATGACCAGCCAGTGGGAAATCCACAAGACCCAGCGGAAGCTGCGCGACATCGCCACCAAGCACGGCGTCCGGGTGCGCCTGTTCCACGGCCGGGGCGGTTCCGTAGGGCGCGGCGGCGGGCCCACGTACGACGCCATCATGGCGCAGCCGAACGGTGTCCTCGAGGGAGAAATCAAGTTCACGGAACAGGGCGAGGTCATCTCGGACAAGTACTCCCTGCCGGAGCTTGCACGGGAAAACCTGGAACTGTCCCTCGCCGCCGTGCTGCAGGGGTCTGCGCTGCACCGCACGCCCCGCACCTCGGACGACCAGCGCGAGCGGTTCGGCCATGTCATGGAGACCATCTCCGACGCCGCCTTCGCCCGTTACCGCAGCCTCATCGACCACCCGGACCTGCCCGCGTACTTCCTGGCCTCGACGCCGGTGGAGCAGCTCGGCTCGCTGAACATCGGCTCCAGGCCGTCCAAGCGCCCGGACTCCGGCGCGGGCCTCGGCGGCCTGCGTGCCATCCCGTGGGTGTTCGGCTGGACCCAGTCACGGCAGATCGTGCCGGGCTGGTTCGGCGTGGGCTCCGGGCTGAAGGCGGCACGCGAAGCCGGCAACTCCGCCCAGCTCGTGGAGATGATGCACGGCTGGCACTTCTTCCGCTCGGTGCTGTCCAACGTGGAGATGACCCTCGCCAAGACGGACATGGAGATCGCGGGCTACTATGTGGACACGCTGGTCCCGGACGAGCTGCACCACCTGTTCCGCGCCATCCGCGACGAATACGAGCTCACCGTCTCCGAGATCCAGAACCTGACCGGCGAGAACGTGCTCCTGGACGCCCAGCCGACGCTCAAGCGCTCACTCGAAATCCGCGACCAGTACCTCGACCCGATCAGCTACCTGCAGGTGGAACTGCTCCGCCGCGTGCGCTCCGAGGCCGACAGCATTTCCAAGGGCGAGATCGACGAGCGCCTGCAGCGGGCCATGCTCATCACCGTCAACGGCGTGGCGGCCGGCCTCCGCAACACCGGGTAACCCGCCCGCGTCCTCAGGTTCGGTCGGGTCGATACAGACCCGTCCGCACTCAAAGGTCCTGCCCCACGGCGGGCTGCAATATCGGGGCTTCCGGTACCGGCGAGAGTGACTGGACCGGCTGGTCCGCAGCCGTTATCAGAGGAATGGCCTGGACGGGAGTCATCTCTGCCGGTGTAATCTCGTCCGGACCGGGCGGCGGAACGGCTGGCAATGGCACGGATTCGCTCGGAACGGCCACGGACAACACCCCGTGGCGGACCAGCAACGGAAGCAGGTCCAGGTGCAGGTTCCTGTCGTCCAGGCAGATCCCGCCGCGGTGCAGATCGAAGTGGCCGCGGCAGGTGGGGCAGCAGAGGACGGCTATGCCAGCCGGTCCGGCGGAATTCCGCTGCAGGGTAGCCCCCATCATGGCGCCTGTACAGCGTGGGCAATAGTCGCGGCACGCGAAGATGTCCTGGGCCAGTCGGCAGGCCACCACGGGGTATCCGCGGACCAGGAAACCCGCTACCTCGCCGGATTCGAGCCCCGCGATTTCAGGCACGGGTTCCCAGGTGCCGCCCGGCATGTCATGCCAGGACGGTACGGGTGTACCGGCCGGCGGAGTGTTCTCCCGGATCACCAGCGAGTCCACCGGGATGAGCCCGGAATGTCCGCCCGGTTTTTCTCCTTCGACAATGTCGATCGCTGTGACCTCGGGCGCCGCTTCGCCGATGGCCTCGTGCACGGCGGACCTGAATGGGGCAGCCGATGCGCCCTCGTGGTTGGCGAGCAGCTGCAGTCGCACCACGCCGTCCGGGCTGATGCCCTCCAGTTCCACGTCGAGACCGTGTGAGCCCAGGTAGGGGCGGATTTTTTCCAACGCCCCGGCCACGCGGGCTGCCAGGGAATGGGGATGGGCCCCGTGAAGCAGCAGGAGCCCCGAGACCAGGTCATCGGCTGTCAGGGCGTTTACAGTGGCGGGGTCGAGTTTCCCCTGGTTCTGCAGAATTTGCATGATCCGCCTAAGCGCAGCGCCATAGCGCTCCTCCACTTGCCGGACCGGGTCCTCCTCTCCCTTGTCTCCCGCCCTGTTGGCAGTTTGAGCAGGCATCGTTGCCTCTTTCGTGGCCCATATGGAGCCTGATGTGCTTCTGTCAGTGATCCGGCGGTCCTGCCGGAACAGTCGTGCTGGGTACCCTCAAGGTCTGAATGCGGCCGCCGGCTTCGTTGGCGCGGCCGCACGGTGAAAGCGTCCTTCTATGGCGCCTCCAGGGGTATCAGCCCGGTTCCGCGCCGGTGGAAGGCTTCGCCGTTGCCGCTGGAGGAAAGGGCCGCCCGGCGGGAAAGAGCCGCCCGGTGAGAAAGAGGCAGGGCACAACGCTGGGCAATGTCGGCCGTCGGTTCGCCTGTACGGTTGAGAACGGCGTCCATAAGGCCCTGCGTGCTGGAGAGTTCGTGCATGATCGCACCCCTTCCTGCCAAGATAGGCTCGCCCCAAACAAAACGCAACCATCCGGTTTCCGGCCCGCCGTCCCCGCGCGAACGCACAGTTAAGGCCCCTGTGGAGCCGCGTTTCGGGGCCACAAGTGTACGTTCGCGCCGGGTCCTCGGCGCCCGGCGATAGGCTGGGTGGATGCCGTCCTTCCAGACCAGACTCAAGATCACCGGGCTCAGGCCCGGCAACCCTCCGGAGGCCGTGATGGACACTGCCGTCGAGGCCCTGGGGTCGCGGCACCATGTGGAGGCGCACCAGCTGGAACTGGCCGGCGGCGTGCCGCAGCTGAACCTGCGCTTCCTCGTGGAGCCCACCGAATACAACGGTGAGAACAGCGCCGCCCGGGAATCGGCAGCCGTGATGCGCGACGCCGTCGAACGCGTTGCGCTGACAGGCTCGCTTTCCGTGCTCCGCCGCAGCCGCGGCCGCTGGGCGCCCGTTTAGGGCCTAGGCAGCTGTCCCGGAAGGGCCGTCCGGCTCATCCACGGGGGAGCGGTCGCCGCGCCGGCGCGTGACGATCAGACCCACGACGGCGCCGATCACCAGGCCGACCGCCACACCTATCAGCGAACTCGCCCAGAAGGGCAGCCGCGTGGCGGAGCCCGTGAAGTAGCCGAGGCCAACGAGCCAGGTCGCCCACAGCACGGCCCCCAGCCCGGCACACAGGCTGAAGCCCTGGGTGGAGACGTCTGCGATGCCGGCGGCCGCGGATGTGGCCAGCCGGCCGCCGGGGATGAACCGGGCGCCGATGATGGTGCCGTAGGTCGAGGACCGCCCCGCCTTGGCGATCGCCTCGTGGATGCCGTGGTGGACCTTTCGGCCCCATCTCCAGCGGTCCAGGATATGGCTCAGCCGGCGCTTGAACAGCTGGAACACGACCACGTCGCCGAGCCACGACGCAGTGGCTGACAGGACGCCCACCAGGAAGAGGTTGGCCCGTCCTTCGGCAGACAGCGCACCGCCGGTGATCAGGACCATCTCGGACGGGATGGGCGGAAAAATGGCATCGCCGAGCACGGCCGGAATGATCCAGAAGTAGATCGCGGTGCTCCAGGTGTCCGGGTTGCCGAAGTCCATCTGCACAAAGTACCGCACACGGAACGGGGACGCGCCGGGAAATCGCGGCGGTTCGGCGGCCCCCTACGTTCGGCCCGGTGGCAGTGCCAGACTGGCTGCATGCGGATAGAGATCGTTGAGGGCGACATCACCGGCAGGCCGGTGGACGCTGTGGTGAATGCGGCCAACTCCTCGCTGCTGGGCGGCG
Organism: Arthrobacter sp. NPDC057388; assembly: GCF_042668165.1. Classification (NCBI taxonomy): domain Bacteria; kingdom Bacillati; phylum Actinomycetota; class Actinomycetes; order Micrococcales; family Micrococcaceae; genus Arthrobacter; species Arthrobacter sp. NPDC057388. Next base: position 53,384 of record NZ_JBHVBL010000012.1, on the reverse strand, counting down.
GCGGTGTGGACGGCGCGATCCACCGGGCGGCGGGGCCGGAACTGCTGGCGGCCTGCCGCGAGCTCAGGGCAACAACGCTTCAGGACGGGTTGCCGGTGGGTGCGGCCGTGGCCACGCCCGGGTTCGGGCTCCGGGCGCGCTGGGTCATCCACACCGTCGGACCCAACCGGCACGCCGGGCAGACCAATCCTGCGCTGCTGGCGTCATGCTTCAGCGAGAGCCTGCGGATTGCCGAGGAGCTGGGTGTCCGCTCGCTGGCTTTCCCCGCGGTGAGCGCCGGGGTCTATGGCTGGGACGCGCGGCAGGTGGCGCAGATAGCACTCGACACCGTCCGGTCCTACGCCGCACGCCCCGCCGAACACGGCGTGGAGCTGGTGGAGTTCGTGCTCTTCAGTCCGGAAGCCGCGGCGGTGTTCCGGAGCGTCCTTGCGGAAATCTCCTAGCGGACTTCGCCCAGCTGGAGACGGCTGCGGTACTCCACGGGCTTCTTCGTAATCGGGTCCACGAACCGGATGCCGCGTGCCAGCAGCTGGAGCGGCCTGGCGTAGTCGTCCGGCGCCTTGTCCAGCAGCTCCGGGTAGAACGGGTCGTGCAGGATACCCAGGCCCAGCGACGCCATGTGCACGCGGAGCTGGTGGGTTTTCCCGGAATGCGGTTCGAGCCGGTAGTGCCCAAGGCGCCGGGCGCCGCCAAGGCGGGTGCCGCCGTCGAACGTCCGCAGCAGGTCGATGCGCGTCTCCGCGTTCGGTTCGCCGTCGACGACCTCCGCCAGAAGATAGCTGCGGGACTTCGTCATGCGGTTGCGGACCACCACCGGGAATTCGACGGCGGGATGCCCGGCAGCGGGCTCCGCGGCGGACACACACTCGTATTCCTTCTGGACCTGGCGCTTCTCGAAGAGCACCTGGTACTTGCCGCGGGTCTGGGGATTCGTGGAGAGCAGGAGGATGCCCGCCGTCATCCGGTCCAGCCGGTGCATGGGGATCAGGTCCGGGAGGTCCAGCTGGTTCCGCAGCCGGACCAGGGCCGATTCCTGGATGTACGTGCCGCCGGGAGTCGTGGGCAGGAAGTGCGGCTTGTCCACGACGAGGATGTGCTCATCCTGGTGCAGGATGTTCAGCTCCACGGGCAGCCGGGTCTCCGGCGGCAGCGTGCGGTAGTACCAGATGAAGGTGTGGTCCTCGAGCCTGGTGCCGCGGTGCAGGGGAAGGCCGCCCTCGCCCACGATCTCGCCGGCGTCGAACCTGTCCTCAATGCCCTGGGGGTCGATGTGCCCCCAGCGGTGCATCATGTAGTCCATCGCGGTGTCCCAGGGCCCCTCGTCCGGAAGCCGCAGGCGGGTCGCGTTCACGCCGTCGCGCACGGGAAGGGGGGATTGCATCACGGGTCCATTCTATCGGGGCGTCCTCCTGCGCCATTTCGATGGTTCCCTGCTGGCTAGACGTTGCCCGACGTCGAGCCGGCAGGGAACCGTCTGGATGGCCACCGACGGGAAAAAAGTTCTTGACAATAAAATTTGTCGGGGACGATACTTGAAGCATGTTGGACATCGAAGTGATCGAGGATCCGGCCGCCGCCGAGGCGTCGCTGGATCCCATCCGGAGCCGCATCCTCCAGGAGCTGGTGGAGCCCGGCTCGGCCACGCAGCTCGCCGCGAAGGTGGGCCTGCCGCGGCAGAAGGTGAATTACCACCTGAAGGCCCTGGAGCGGCATGGCCTGGTGGAGCTGGTGGAGGAGCGCCGCAAGGGCAACGTCACCGAACGGGTGCTGCGTGCCACGGCGGCGTCGTACCTCATTTCCCCGGCGGCGCTGCAGTCGGTGGCGCCGGATCCGCGCCGTTTCGCGGACCGCTTCTCGGCGTTCTGGCTGCTGGCGCTCGCCGGCCGCCTGGTCCAGGAAATGGGGAAGCTCATCACCGGCGCTGCGGCCGCCCGGCAAAAACTCGCCACGTTCGCGATCGACGGCGAGATCACCTTCCGCACCGCCGCGGACCGGGCTGCCTTCGCCGAAGACCTCGGCGTTGCGGTCACCCGGCTCGTGGACAAGTACCACCACGGCGGTGCCGGCGGACGAAAGCACCGGCTCGTCGTCGCACTCCACCCCGCACTCAAGCCGCAAAACACAGACCCAACCAATGCCATCCCAGCTAAGGAGCAGGACAATGACTGATGACCGGAACTTCGAGATAGTTTTTGATACCGAGCTGCCCGGCACGCCGGAGCGGGTCTGGGAAGCCGTCACCAAGGGCACCGCGGGCTGGATGTTCCCCACTGACCAGTGGCCGGACGTTAAGACGGTGGAGGAGTATCCGCGCCACCTGGTCTCGCGCATGGATGGCCCGGACGGCTGGTTCAACCAGTTGGAGCATGTCCTGGAACCGGTCGACGGCGGCCGGGCCAGGCTGCACTACGTCCACAGCGGCATCTTCGCCGACGACTGGGACCAGCAGTACGACGGCGCCAGCAAGCACACGGAGTTCTACCTGCACACCCTGGGCCAGTACCTGAAGCACTTCGACGGCCTGCCCGTGGTCTTCGACGATATCCAGGGACCCGCCGAATCGCAGACGCCAGACGGCTTTGTGCAGCTCAGGAAGGCGCTGGGCGTGGACAGTGCGTCGCAGGGGGACAGCTTTGATGTGGAGGTCGACGGCGTCGGGCGGCTCACGGGGCAGGTGGACTTCTCGAACGCGAACTTCCTGGGCCTGCGCACCGCGGACACCCTCTACCGCTTCTTCGGCCGGAACGCCTTCGGTGCGCCCGTGGGCATGACCGTCCACGACTTCAGCGGCAGCGGTGATTCGGCAGCGACCGCCGCCGCCTGGGGTGGATTCCTCGGAAGGGTCTACGGGTAGGCCCGACGGATAGCTGCGACGCGCCATTTGACGGATGACGCGCAAATTACCCGGCGCTGCCTGCATTCCCGCGTCGTCAGAAAATCTGCGCGTCGCTAAGCAAGAACCGCGTCGCGGGAGCGAACGCGCGTCAGGCGATGGCGGCGGCGGGGGAGTCCCTGAGGGTGCGGCGCAGCTGCGGGGCGGCGTCCAGCCTGTCCTGCGCAGCCCGCAGTGCCAGGACGGCCGTCTCGAGCTGGTCCGGCGGCAGGGTGAACGGAATGCGGAGAAAGTTCTCAAAAACCCCGCCCACCCCAAACCGCGGCCCTGCGGCGAGGCGGATGCCGAATTCGGGGGCGATGACGGTCAACGCCGTGCTGCTGGGTGACGGCAGCCGGCACCAGACGGCCAGCCCGCCGTCGGGCCTGCCAGCCTCCCACTGCGGCAGGTGGGCGCTGAGCAGATCCAGCAGCGCGGAACGGTTCTCCCGGAGCGCGGCCAGCCGGGCCGGGAGGGGGTCGGCGAGATTCCGCACCAGGTGGGCCGCCGCAAGCTGCTCCACCACGGGACCACCCAGGTCCATCGTGGTCCGGACGGCCGCGAACCGCTGAATCAGGCTTTCCGACGCGCGGATCCAGCCCGTGCGCATCCCCGCCCAGTGGGACTTGCTCAGGGACCCGATGGACACCACGGCCGGGCTGAACGAAGCCAGCGGAGCGGTTGTGCCGCCGTCGAGGTTCAGTGCGCGGAGTGTCTCGTCCACCACCAGGACGGTCCCTGACGCCGCAGCGGCGCGGACCAGCCGGCGTCGCTGTGCATCCGGCATCAGCCGCCCGGTGGGGTTGTGGAAGTCCGGGACCGTGTAGGCCAGCCGGGGCCGCTGCTGCTTCAGGGCGGATTCTGTCGCGTCCAGGTCCCAGCCATTTTCCGGCGCGGGCGGCATGGGCACCGGGACCGTGCGGCAGCCCGTGGCGCGGATGGCGTCCAGGGCGTTCGGATAGGTGGGCTGCTCCACGAGGACCTTGTCCTGCTTTCCCACCAGCGCCCGGAGCACGACGTTGAGCGCATGCTGGGCGCCGGATGTCACCATGATCTGCCCGGCGGTGGTGGGCACGCCGGCATCGGCGTAGTGGGCGGCAATCGCTTCCCGGAGTGCCGGCACGCCCAGGGCGTCGTAGCCGAATCCGGGCAGCAGCGCGGGCAGTTCCGTGAGTGCGGCCGCGAAGGCCTGGTGCACCGCCTCGCCGCTGGCGGGCAGCGATGCGTACGCGAGGTCGATGACGCCGTCGGGAACGGCCAGGCCCGGTGCCCCGGACAGGGCCGCCCGCGAGTCCCGCTCCTGTCCGGCCGTGTAGGCGGTCCGCGGCAGGCACGTGCGGCCGCGGGTGCCCTGGCCGCTGCTCAGGAATCCCTGGTCGCGCAGGCTTGCGTACGCCGCCGTCACCGTGGTGCGGCTGACGGCGAGCGTGGCGGACAGGGTCCGTTCGCTGGGCAGGGCGGTGCCCAGCGGGATGCGCCCGTCCAGGACCAAAAGACGGACGACGTCGGCCAGTTCGCGGTAGGCGGGGGCGTTGCCCCGGTGCCACTGGCCCAGGAGGCGGGCGAGGGCGGTGGGCGTCAGTGATCCGGACATGAGGCCAGTATTTCAAACTGGCCATGGAAAACAAGGCCAGTTCTGCCGGAGGATGGTGCAATGATGATCCGCAGACTTGTACAGCTCTTCACCGGCCTCGCCATGTACGGCATTTCGCTGGCCCTGTTTATCCGGGCCGGACTGGGCCTGGACCCCTGGGACGTGTTCCACCAGGGTGTCGCCGGCAGGACGGGCCTGAGCATCGGCGTGGTGGTCATCATCGTCAGCTTCCTGGTGCTGCTGCTGTGGATTCCGCTCCGCCAGCGGCCGGGCTTCGGCACCCTCTGCAATGCGATCCTCGTGGGCGTCTTCGCCGACGTCGGGCTCGCCCTGATCCCCGCGTTCTCCCACCTCGGTGCCCAGATCGCGCTGCTGGGCGGCGCCGTGGTGCTCAACGGCATCGCCTCGGCCTGCTACATCGGTGCGCGCTTCGGCCCCGGCGCCCGTGACGGGCTCATGACGGGCCTGGCCCGGCGCACCGGCTGGTCCGTACGGTTGTCCCGGACACTGATCGAAGTGGTGGTGCTCGCCGCCGGCTGGCTCCTCGGCGGTTCGGTCGGCGTGGGAACGGTGGTCTATGCGCTGGCGATTGGCCCGCTGGTCCAGCTGCTGCTGCCGTGGTTCATGGTGCCGGCCCGGATTCCGGCCACCGGCGGAGGAGCCGGGGCGGCCGATTCGACGTCCGGGCAGCGCCAGGGCGAGTCCGGCGACCGCGAGTCCGGCGACCACCAGGAGTCCGGCGACCCCCAGGAGTCCGGTGACCCCCAGGAGTCCGGTGACCGCGAGGGCGAGTCCGGGGCGCCGGTGGCTGCCTCCTGACGTTCATCCTTCCCCGCAGCCCGGGCTGTCAGGCTTCGGCGGCGCCCAGCAGTGGCTGGCACTTCGGACAGAAGTAGATGTCGCGTTCTTCCGTGACCCCTGCCGAGCCGCCCCGGTGGCCGCCACTGCCAGGCGCACTCTTGCCCAGCACGCCGTGGCGGATGGGGGTCCGGCAGCGCAGGCACGGCTGGTGCTCGCGCCGGTACACCCAGTACCCCGGCCGGCCGGCCGCCCGGCCCACCGGTGTTCCGCGGGCATTGAGCAGGGTGGTCCGGCGGCCCGGGCCGAGGTTAGCCTCGAGCAGCTGCCTGGCATCGGCAAACATGGCGGGCCAGTCCTTCACCGCGGCAACAGGCGACGCCGGGTGGATGCCGGCAAGGAAGCACACCTCGCAGCGGTAGATGTTGCCGATGCCGGCGAGGTTGCTCTGGTCCAGCAGCGCCACCCCGACCGGCACGTCGGGCTTCGCAGCCACGCGGCGTTCGGCCTCTGCCGGGTCCCAGTCGGGGCCGAGCAGGTCGGGGCCGAGGAAACCCACCGCCCTCTCCTCCTCGCTGGTCTTGATCACCTCGAGCAGGCCCAGGGAAAATCCGACGGCGTCGGCTGCGGCGGTGCGGAGCACGCACCGGGCCGTGAACCCCGGCTTCCGCCACCGGCCGCCCGGCGGGTAGACCTGCCAGCTGCCCTCCATCTTCAGGTGCGAGTGGATGGTCAGCCGTTCCTGGCCCGGGCCCACCAGCCGCATGAGCAGGTGCTTGCCGCGGGGGAGCACCTCCTCCATGGTCCAGCCGGCCAGGTTCAGGGTGGCGAAGCGGGGCACGCGGAAGTCCGACGCGAGAAGCTTCTGGCCGGCGAGGGCAGCATGCAGCTGGTTGGCGGCGCGCCAGACGGAGTCGCCTTCAGGCACGGATCCTCAGCCCCTTCGGCGTGGAATAGGCGCCAGCGGCCGTCAGCGCCGATGCGGTGGGAGTGCCGAGGATGTCGTGGCCATTGACCTTTTCCATGACGAGCTTGTCCATGGCGCCGCGTTTCACGACATCCACGAGGGCAGCAGCCGCGGCGGCAAGGACGGATTCGTCCTCCGTGAACACCAGCAGCGTCTTGCCGCCGCGCTCCACGTACAGCGCCAGAGCGCCATCGACCAAGACCACCAGGGCTCCGGCTTTCCGCCCGGGGCGGTGGCCTGTGCCGGCGTCGGCGTCGGTGGCGGGCCACGGGAGGGCGGCGCCGTAGGGGTTTGCGGGATCCGTTGCCGCCAGGGCCAGCGCCACGGGTTCCGGCTTGGCCAGCTGGGCGTCCTCGGTGTATGAGCGCAGCCGGTCAACGGTTGCGGGCACCGCAAACTGGGCGGCACCGAGATGTTCGATGAAGTAGCCGCGCCGGCAGCGCCCGGCCTCCTCCAGCCGGGCCAGGACCTTGTACACGAGGCCGAATCCGCCCAGGATGTTCTCGGCCATGACCGATCCCCGGGTGACCACGCCGTACCTGTCCAGCAGCAGCTCCGCGGTGGCGCGGGCGTGGACGGTGGGATCGAGTTCGGGCGTCGGAAGCGCTGACCAGCGGCCCGCCGCAAGGGGCGGGGTGGGCGCCGCCCCGCCGGCCGACCCGTACCGACCGCCGGACAGCCCCGGCGAGCCGAGCAGGCCCGTGCCGTGGGACCGTCCGAGCCGGCTGAGGCGGGGCGCCCGGGCCCGCGGCGCGCGGGCCACCTGCCGGTGGGCTGTGTGGCCGCCGGCGATCAGGGCCCGGACCGGCGCAAAAGTGTCCCCTGTGACCCGGCCGGCCCACGCCAGGTCCCAGATAGCGGACACGACGTCCTGGTCGCCAAGGACCGCGTCCATGCCGCCGGCAATATCGGTCAGCTGCCGGAAAAAGTAGCCGCCGCCGTTGGCCTGCAGGTGGTCCAGCAGCCGCTGCTGGGCGTCACCCGGTTCAAAGTCAGGGGCGGGGTTCAGCGTCAGTTCCACCGAGTCCGCCAGGTGCAGGCTGATCCAGCCGTCGTTGCCCGGCAGCGCCCCGGCCCCCGACCACAGGACCTCCCCGGCGGCCATGAGCTCGTCCAGCATGGCCGGCTGATAGTTGGACACGCGGCTGGCGAGCACCAGCGGTTCCCAGGCCGAGGCCGGTATGGGCACGCCGGAAAGCTGGTCCACGGCGGTCACGATGCCGTCCAAGCCGCGCAGCGCCGAATGTCCCCGTCTGCCGCCGGGAGTGCGGACATTTTGCCAGGCCGGAAGGAACCTGCCGTAGGCGGTGATGTCCACGGGTTCCACCTCGGCACGCAGGGCGGCGAGGGAACGGCGGCGGAGCTTGCGGAGGACTTCGGCGTCGCACCATTCACTGCCAGCCAGCGCCACTGCGGCGGATGCGACGGCCGAGGCAGCCGCCGCTTCCGTGACCGGATCAAGGCCTGAGCCGGACTCTGCGCCGGACAGGCCGGCCTCGCCCTCAGCGGCTGCAGGCTCAGCTACGGGGGATTCGGCGTGGGGGCGGAACTCGCCCTCAACCACGCGGCCGTCGGCCGCCAGCCGCTTCAGGGCAGTTCCGACGACGGCGGCACCAAGTCCCAGCCTGGCGGCGGCTTCGGTGGCGGTAAACGGGCCATGGGTGCGGGCATACCGCGACACGAGGTCGCCCAGCGGGTCGGCCACCGGCTCGATGAAGGCAAGGGGGACGCCCATGGGCAGCGGCACGCCGATGGCGTCGCGCAGCCGGGCCGCGTCTTCCACCGCGGCAAAGCGTTCGACGCCGGCAATGGCCACCTTGATGGCCCGGTTAGCCCGCTGGAGCGCGGCGAGATGCCCGGCGGCCTCGGCCAGTGTCGCCTGCGACGGCGGGGCTTCGGCAGGCGTGGTTTCGGCCCGCTCAACCTGAGGCTCGGCCCCGAGAGTCTCGCTTTCGGCGGGCTCAACCAGCAGTTCGGTTTCAACAGTCTGGATTTCGGCAGGCTGAACCGGCGGAGCAAGCCTGGCGGCGACCTCCCCGGCATCCAGCGGGCCGAGCAGGCGGAGGAGATCGGCCACCCCCTCGACGCCGCGGACCTTCCGATCGGGGGCCAGGCGCTGCAGCTCGCGTTCGGTGGCGTCGATGACCCGCGCGTCCAGGAGTTCACGCAGTTCCACCCGGCCCAGGAGTTCATTCAGCAGCGTGGAGTCGAGCGCCAGCGCAGCCGCCCGGCGTTCGGCGAGCGGGGAATCGCCCTCATAGAGGAACTGCGCCACGTAGCCGAACAGCAGGGATTTGGCGAAGGGGGACGGCTGCTGCGTGGTGGTCTGGACAATCCGTAGTTCACGCCGTTCAACCGAGGCGGCGATGTCCTTCAGGGCCGGCAGATCGTACACATCCTGCAGGCATTCCCGGACCGTTTCCAGCACGATCGGGAACGACGGGTATTTCCGGGCGACGTCCAGCAGCTGGGCGGACCGCTGGCGCTGCTGCCACAGCGGCTGCCGCTTGCCGGGTGTCTGCCGCGGCAGCAACAAGGCACGCGCCGCGCACTCGCGGAAGCGGGACGCGAACAGGGCGCTGCCGCCCACCTCGGCGGTGACAATCTGCTCCAGCTCCTCCGGGTCGAACAGGAATAGCTCGGCCCCGGGAGGCTCGTCCTCCATCATGGGCACCCGGAGCACGATGCCGTCGTCTGCGGCCATGGCGGAACCGTCCAGACCGTACCTCTGGTGCAGCCGCTGGCCCACGGCAAGGGCCCAGGGCGCGTGGACCGGCATGCCGAAGGGACTGTGCAGAATGACCCGCCAGTCGCCGAGTTCGTCATGGAAGCGTTCCACCACCAGCGTGGTGTCGCTCGGGACCACCTCGGTGGCCTGCTTCTGCTCGGACAGGTACTGCAGGAGGTTGTTGGCGGCGAAGTCGTCAAGGCCGCTGGCCTTGCAGCGTTCGGTGGCGGGGCCGACGTCGGACCCTGACAGTTCGCGGACGAACGCGCCAAGGGCGCGGCCCAGGTCCACAGGGCGGCCCAGGGAATCGCCCTTCCAGAAGGGCAGTTTGCCGGGCTGGCCGAAGGCCGGCGAGACAAGGACGCGGTCGTGCGTGATGTCTTCGATCTTCCAGCTGGTGGCGCCCAGGGCGAAGATGTCTCCAACGCGGGATTCGTAGACCATCTCCTCGTCGAGCTCGCCGACCCGGCGGCCGCCCTTGGCCGGGGCCGTTCCGGAGCCCTTGCCGTCGCCGGCCCCCGCAGGTGAGGCGGACCCCTCCATCTCCGTGCCGATGATGTAGACACCGAACAGCCCCCGGTCCGGGATGGTGCCGCCGGAGGTAACGGCCAGCCGCTGGGAGCCGGGTCTGCCCTCGATGGTTCCGGCGTTCCGGTCCCAGACGATCCGGGGACGGAGCTCGGCGAACTCATCCGAGGGGTAACGCCCGGCCAGCAGGTCCAGTGTGGCCTCGAAGGCGGACCGGGGAAGCGTGGCGAAGGGGGCGGAACGGCGGACGGTGGAGAACCATTCCTCGACGTCGATGCTCCCGAGCGCCGTGGCGGCAACGGTCTGCTGGGCCAGGATGTCCAGCGGGTTGGCCGGCACGCTCAGGCGTTCGATTTTGCCATCCAGCATGCGTTCAACCGTGATGGCGGTGTGCACGAGGTCGGCGCGGTGCTTGGGGAAAAGGTAACCCTGGGAAATCTCGCCCACCTGGTGCCCGGCCCGGCCCACCCGCTGCAGCCCGCTGGCCACCGAGGGCGGGGACTCGACCTGCACCACGAGGTCCACGGCACCCATGTCGATGCCGAGTTCCAGCGAGGACGTGGCCACAACGCAGCGGAGCCGGCCCGACTTGAGGTCGTCCTCGATCAGGGCACGCTGGTCCTTGGAGACGGAACCGTGGTGGGCCCGGGCCAGCAGCGGTTCGGCCCCCGCGGTGCTGCCGGCCTGCGCCATCATGTGTGCAGGCGTGCCGGTGGACGCCGGGACGCCGGCAGGAACGGATGGTACAGGATCATCCCAGCCCCCGCCCACCGTCAGGAGCTGGCGTTCGGCATGGATCTCGTTGAGCCGTGCCGTGAGGCGTTCCGCCAGCCGCCGCGAGTTGGCAAACACGATGGTGGACTGGTTGGCGAGCACCAGGTCCACGATTTTTTCCTCCACGTGTGGCCAGATCGATGCCTGCGGCTGCAGGCCGGACGCCGGACCGGAATCGAAGGCGCCGGCAGCGCCCTGCAGATCGGACATGTCCTCCACAGGGACGGAAACCGTCAGATCCCAGTTCTTCCGTGCCGGAGGCGCCACGATCTCCACAGGTGCCGAGCCGGCGAGGAACTGTGCCACCAGCTCCCGCGGCTCAACCGTGGCCGAGAGCCCGATCCGTTGCGCGGGCGTCGGCAGCAAGGCGTCCAGCCGCTCGAGCGAGACGGCGAGGTGTGCGCCGCGCTTGGTGCCTGCCACGGCGTGGACCTCGTCCACGATGATGGTGTCCACCTCGCTGAGCGTTTCCCGCGCCCTGGAGGTGAGCATCAGGAAGAGGGACTCGGGGGTGGTAATCAGAATGTCCGGCGGATTGCTGAGCAGCGCACGGCGGTCCGAGGCGGGGGTATCGCCGGAGCGGACTCCGACGGTGATCAGCGGTGCCGGCAGGTCCAGCCGTTTGGCCGTCTGTGTGATGCCGATGAGGGGCGAGCGGAGGTTGCGTTCGACGTCGACGCCAAGCGCCTTGAGCGGGGATATATAGAGTACGCGGGTTTTCCGTTTGGGCTTCCGTGCCCTGGCCGGCTTGGCCCTGGCCTCGTCCTGGGGCTGTTCCAGGCCCGGCAGCACCCCGGCCCCGGGCATGGCAGGCGCCGTTGCTGAGGCCCCGGACACCAGCAGCCGGTCCAGCGCCCACAGGAACGCCGCGAGTGTCTTGCCTGAGCCCGTGGGGGCCACCACGAGTGCATGGGAGCCGGAAGAAATCGCGTTCCACGCCCCCTGCTGCGCGGGGGTGGGCTCGGAGAAGGCACCGAGGAACCACTCCCGGGTGGGCCGGCTGAACTGGCCCATCGGGTCCCCTGGTGAAGTGCGGGCGGGCTCCTGCGACTGCATGCCTCCATCATGCCTCACGGCACTGACAGCCAGAGGAGCATGAGGCGCGCACGCCCTATTCGGCTGCGGGCAGGTCCCGCGTGGCCGGCCCCTCCAGGACCTGCCCGGTGTTGCTGAACCGGGAGCCGTGCAGCGGACAGTCCCACGACTTTTCGTTGTCGTTCCAGTGCAGGATTCCGCCCAGGTGCGTGCAGACCGCAGACAGGCTGCACGTCGTTCCGTCAACGGTGGAGGTGGCAACGGGCTTGCGTTCGCGCATCGTCACGGTGCCCGTGCCTTCTGCCGGGGCGGTTGCCGGGGCGGCCCCGCCGGCGGTGACGCCGCCAGCCGACGTGGGCGGCTTTTGCAGCCTGCCCCAGTCCTTGGCCAGTGTGGCCGCCACGCCGGCGTTGAGGGATATGGCTGAGGCGGCACCCGGAGGCGACGTGACCCTCCGGTGGATGGTGTCGGCCCATGGCAGCTGGCCGCCCAGGATATCCGCGGCGATACCCAGGGATGCCGCCACGGCGTTGGTCATTCCCCACTTGTTGTAGCCGGTGCCGAAGAAGATCCGCCCGCGGCCGCGGGGCAGCTTGCCGAAGAACGGCATGAGGTTGGTTGCCTGGTAGTCCTGCGCCGACCAGGTGTGGGTGACGGTGGCGCCGGGGAAGTGTTCCCGGGCCCAGGACAGCACGTTGTCCAGGTGTGCCTGTTCCGAGCGTGCCTTGCCCACCGGGTGCCCGTTGCCGCCCACCAGGAGGAGATTCCGGCCGTCGGCCGGGTAGTCCCGGATGGACCGCACGGGCTGCTCCACGGAAATGTACATGCCCTCGGGCGGGGCGGCGTTCCCGGCGAGTTCGAGGGCTGCGGCGTAGGAGCGGTTTGGCTTAAGTTTGGCGAAGTAGAGGCCCCGGTTCAGGATGGGGGTGCCGGTGGCCAGCACGACGGAGTCGGCCTGGACCGACCCCTGGTCGGCATGGACCGTCGACGGCCCCGCGCCGGTGACGTTCCGGACCCTGACCCCGGTGACAATCCGGCCGCCGTGGCTCCGGACGTCCTCTGCCAGCGCATTGAGCACATCCATGGGGTTGATCTGGGCCTGCCCGCGAAGGCGCACGGCGCCACGGATGGGAAACGGCAGTCCAGCGTCGCGGACGTAGTCCACCTCCAAATCGGCGGCGAGGGCTGCGGTGAGCTCCGCACGGACCGCTTCGGTGCCCTCCTGCGTGGCGGCATAGGTGAAGGCGTCGCGCAGCTGAAAGGGCACACCGCGCTGCTCCAGGTACCGCAGCAGCCAGGCCTGCCCCTCCCGGTTGCCGGCCACATACGCGTCCACCACCTTCTGGGGGTATTGCTGCCGGAGGGATGAGAGTACGGTGCCCTGCAGCAAAGTGACCTTGGCCGTTGTGTTGCCGGTGGCCACGGCGCCCAGGCCGCGTGCTTCCAGGACCAGCACGTTCTGTCCCGAACGGGCCAGAAGCAGCGCCGTGACCAGGCCGGTCAGGCCCGCCCCCACCACGACCGTGTCGAAGGACTCGCCGGGGGTGAACGGATCGCCGGTAAAAGTGTCGGTGCGGTCCAACCAGAGTGACGTCACTGCCTCAACCCGCCTTTGGCCTGCGTCTTTGCCGCGGGGCGTTCCCGCGGCGGGCTCCCGCACTACCAGCGGGGACCCCGACGTAACCGTAAGTGTACTTACGAACTTAGGGTCGGAACAGGGCTGCGGCACGGCAGGTTGCCTGAAGCAAGTTGTGGCCTAACGGGCCTGGAAAGCGCCGATGGTCAGGAGGTCGATGGAAGCATTGCTGCAGGCATCCGACGGCCGGGCCACGAACAGGGACGCCGTGTCCTCCGGCGGATAGATCCGGAAACCGGCAGCCGCGGTCTTGTTGCAGTCCGGGTAGTTCCCCGCCTGCGTGTAGCGGAGCACTGCGCTGCCCGACTTCCCTGGCGCCAGCAGGACATCCTGGACCGCCACGGAGGTGTCGCGCTGAGCGGGGGCACCGATCGGCTGGCCGTTGGGTCCGGTGGTCAGGGACACGCCCGCAAACCCCTTCAAATGGCAGGAGGCCTTGCCGCTGTTGGTGAGGATCAGCTCCATGTAGACGCTGCCCGCGGCACCGCCGCCTGTCGCGTCAGTGGTGGCTTTCAGTTCCGAAGCCTTGCACAGCTGGGTGCCGGCGGCCGTGGACTGGGGTGCCGCCGAGGTGGGGGCCGGGGAGGCCGGCTCAGTTTCCGAGGGCGGGACAGAGGTCGACGGCGGGGTGGAAGTTTCGGGGGCTGCCTGCGTGCTCGGGGTGGTTGAGCCGGTTGCCGGTTCAGTTGTCCCCTGGGTGGCGGGCTGGTTTGGTCCGCAGGCGGTGAGCAGCAGCGCCAGTGCGGCAGCCGCCGTCGTGCTAAACAGTCCGTTGTTGATTCGCTGAGACCTCATGGCACTAACATTGCTGGCCTTCCTGCAGGAGTCAACGAAGGCGCGGCGGAGACCCTCATTTGACGCCCTGATTGTGACATCGGGACCACGGAGCCTTTTCGTTCGGCTCCAAGAGCTTCCCGCCGACGTTGATGCAACGATAAACCAGTTTTGTAGCGCAGAATTAGCGAATTTACGCGGAAAAGTTGCGTTGATCTGCAGTTTTCGGTGTGCCAAAATGATCTTGGTCTTACTTGTCCACACCCCTTGTAGGAACCGAAAACCGGCAAGGAATCCGTCAAGAAAACAAAGCTCGCAGTCTGGCCGCGATCCATCATCACTCCCGTGGCCGGAAGTGTCCCCCGGCAAGGGGGATGCGCAGGGTTGAGGGGAGACAGCTCGGCACTCGTCCGCGGCAACGCCGCCGCGGACGTTCCTGAAGAGGCGCATCAGTCATTGGTTTCCGGCAACGCCGCCGAAGCCAATAACGATGGGGGCTGAGGATATGACCGGTTGGCTTGTCCGCTGGAGTCTTAAGTTTCGATTGATTGTTTTAGCCGCTGCTGCCGGCATTCTGGGGTACGGATTAACCGCCCTGCCGTCAATGCCAGTGGATAATCTTCCAGAATTCTCTCCGCCGCACGTGGAGATCCAAACCGAGGCACTGGGCCTGTCCGCCGTGGAGGTCGAACAGCTCATTACCTCGCCCATGGAGGCCGACCTGCTGAACGGGGTTGCCTGGCTCGACGAAATACGGTCGAAGTCAGTCCCGGGCCTCTCCTCAATTGAGATGGTTTTTGAGCCGGGCACCGACATTCTCCGCGCCCGGCAGCTCGTGGCAGAGCGCCTGACGCAGGCTTTCGCGCTGCCCAACGTGTCGTCCCCGCCCGTGCTGATGCAGCCGCTCTCCTCGACGAGCCGCGTCATGATGGTGCAGATGACGTCCCAGGACGTCTCGCCGATCGACATGTCCGTCCTGGCCCGCTGGGACGTCAAACCGGCCCTGATGGGTGTCCCGGGCGTGGCAAACGTCTCCATCTACGGCCAGCGTGAACAGCAGCTGCAGGTGCAGGTGGACCCGAAGCAGCTCCGCGCGAAGAACGTCACCCTTAACCAGGTGGTCGAGACGGCCGGAAACGCGGTGTGGGTGTCCCCGCTGAGCTTCCTCGAAGCCTCAACCCCGGGCACGGGCGGCTTCCTCGAGTCAGCCAACCAGCGCATCGGCATCCAGCACGTGCTTCCGATCCGCACGCCGGAAGACCTCGGCAAAGTCAGCGTTGAAGGCGCAACCGACAAGTCCCTGACCCTGTCCGACGTCACCACCCTCAGCGAGGACCACCAGCCACTGATTGGCGATGCCGTCACCGGCAAGACGCCCGGCCTGCTGCTGGTCATCGAGAAATTCCCGGACACGAGTGTCGCGGAAGTGACTGACGGCGTTGAGGCGGTCCTGGACGGGCTGCGCCCAGGCCTTTCCGGCATCACCGTGGACTCCACCGTGTTCCGGCCGGCTTCGTTTGTTGAGTCGGCTGTCGGCAGCCTGGGCCTCGCCCTGCTGGTCAGCCTCCTGGTGGTCACCGCCCTGATCGGCCTTGCGTTCCGCTCCTGGCGCTACGCCCTGCTGGCCCTGGTCTCCATTTCGGTGGCGGCCATGGCTGCTGCATTGGTGCTGCAGTTCCAGGGAGCGGTCCTGAACGTCATGGCGTTCGCCGGCCTGGTCCTGGCCCTGCTGGTTGTGATCGGCGATGTCATCACGGACCTGCACAGCTTCCGGCGGGAATCGGCCGATGACCGGGTGTCGCGCGAAGCGCTGCTGGCCCACGGGCTGCAGCGGTCCCGCGTCCCTGTCCTGTTCGCGGGACTCGCGGCGCTGCTGGCCCTGGCACCGTCACTGTTTGTTCCCGGCGTCGAAGGGGCGTTCCTGAAGCCCCTGGTGCTGTCCTACCTGCTGGCCACCGCTGTGGCCATGCTCGTTGCCCTGACAGTCACGCCCGCGCTCGCGAGCCTGCTGCTGCGGGGTCACCGGCGGCCGCGGCGCAGCCTTTCGATCCTCCGCAAGGCGCGGCTCGGCTACGAGCGTGCGGCTCGGGCCTTCACCGGAGCCATAGCCACCGTCGTCGCCCTTGCGGCGGCTGCCCTGGCCATTGCAGCACTGGCAATCGTCCCTTCAGCCACGAAGGAACTTCCTGTTGTGGCCGCTGTTCCTGACCGGACCCTCCTCGTGGAGTGGGCCGGAGCCGCAAGCACCGGGGCCGATGTGATGAGCCGGGTGATGACCAACGCCAGCGAAGAGCTCAGCGGAATCGACGGAGTCGCCTCGGTGGGTGGCCATGTGGGTCGCGCCATTACCTCTGATACATCCGCTGACGTCAACGCCGGCGAGCTTTGGGTGACCATGAAGGACGGTGCGGACATCAGCAGCGTGCGCTCTGACGTTCGGGAGATCGTTGAGGGGTACCCGGGCCTGACAGCCACGGTCACCACCTACCCGGAGCAGCAGGTTGCCGCCGCCAGCGCGATCGATAACCGCCAGTTCCGCGTGCGCGTGTACGGCGTGGATCTGGACATCCTCCGGCAGAAGGCAGGCGAAATCCGCGACATCCTGGCACGTACGCAGGGTGTGGTTGAGCCGCAGGTCGATGCAACGGCAGACCAGCCTGTTGCGGAAATCGAGGTCGATCTGGCTGCGGCGCAGAAGCAGGGCATCAAGCCCGGCGATGTCAGGCGGGCGGCTGCCACCGTCCTGCAGGGCATCGAGGTCGGGTACCTGTTCGAGCAGCAGAAGGTCTTCCAGGTGATCGTCAAGGGCACGGAAGCCACCCGCAGCAGCCTGACAAGCGTCACGGACATGATGGTCGACAAGCCAGAGGGCGGGCAGGTCCGGCTGGGTGACGTGGCCAAGGTCACGCTGCGCCCGAACCAGACGGTGATCCATCACGACGACACATCCCGGCGCATCGACGTCGTGGCCAACATCCAGGGCCGCGACCTTGGTGACGTCACCCGGGACGTCCAGGCCGCCATCAAGGGAATGCAGTTCCCGGTGGAGTACCACGCCGAGATTCCTCCGCAGTACTCCGAGAAGGAGGCCGCCGGCTCATTTGTCTGGTGGCTGGCCCTCGCGGCAGCGGCTGGAATCCTGGTCCTGCTGCTGACGGTTCTTGGCAACTGGCGGCTCGCGGGGCTGGTCTTCGTGCTGCTTCCGGTGGCGCTGTCCGGCGGCATCGCCGCCGTCGCACTGACCGGCGGATTCGGCTCTGTCTATGTGCTGGTGGCGCTGGCGGCGGTGCTCGCCCTGGCGATCCGGGACGTGGTCATGCTGATGGGAACATACCAGTCCCTTCAGGCCCGCACCCCGTCGGATTCGCCGGCGCATCTCATGCGGCAGGCAGCCGGGGAGCGGCTGTTGCCCACTGTTCTGACCACCGTAATCACCGGGCTGGCATTGGTGCCGCTGGTGCTGCTCGGCGGCCCGGTCGGCGGCGGCATGATCCTTCCGCTGGCGCTGGTTGTGTGGGGCGGTCTCATCACTTCTGCCCTGCTGACCCTCTTTATTCTGCCGATCCTCTTCCTCCGCATTGGTCCGCGCTCCAACACGGACTGGGGGAGCTCATTGGTGATCAACAACGGACCGGTTCTGGCAGAGAGGTCGGAATTGTCATGAAAAGCAATAGTGGTTTTGGGGTCTGGCGTCCTGTTCTCGTAGTGGCCTGTGCAGCATCGATGGGGCTCTCCGGGTGTGCCGCGGTGAAACCCGCCGCCACCGCCACGTCGGCGGCGGCCAGCATGGAGAAGGCCGGCGCTGATCTGAACAAGCTGACACTGACAGACAAAGCAGTGGAACGGCTGGGAGTTACAACGGTCAAGGTGGCCAAGGGTGAAGGCAGCCCGCTGCAGGTGCCGTACGGCGCCCTCGTCTACGACGCCAACGGCAAGACCTGGGTATATACGAATCCCGAGCCGCGAACCTACATCCGGGCCGCGGTGACCGTGGACAAGATCGCCGACAACAAGGTGCAGCTCCGGTCAGGCCCGGCTGTCGGAACCGAAGTTGTCACCATTGGTGCCGCGGAACTGTTCGGCGCCGAATTCGGCACAAAGGGTCACTGACATGCGCCGGATTGTCGGGTTCAGCCTGAAATTCCGCGCCTTGGTGGTGGCCATCGCGGTGGCAATGATGGCGTTCGGCGGCGTCCAGCTCAGCACGGCCTCGGTGGACGTCTTCCCCGAATTCGCGCCCCCGAAGGTGGAAATCCAGACCATCGCCATTGGCCTGACAGCCGCCGAGGTGGAGCAGCTGGTGACCGTTCCGCTCGAAGACGCCCTCAACGGCGTCGAAGGCCTGGATGAGATCCGCTCCAAATCGGTTGAGCAGCTGTCCTCCATCGTGCTGCTTTTCGCTCCGGGGGCGGACCTGCTCAAGGCACGCCAGCTGGTTTCGGAGCGCATCGCCAACGTCACGCCGTCGCTGCCCACCTGGGCCGCCCCTCCGGTGATGCTGCAACCGCTGTCATCCACCAGCCGCGTCATGAAGATCGGCCTGACCTCGGACCAGCGGTCACTCATGGAGATGTCCATGATCACGTACTGGAAGATCCGCGCACACCTGCTGCGGGTCCCGGGCGTGGCCAATGTGGCCATCTGGGGCGAGCGCCTGCAGATGCTGCAGGTGCAGGCCATTCCGGAGAAGCTGAAGGCCAACGACGTCAGCCTGAACCAGGTCATGGAAGTCACTGCCAACGCCCTTGACGCGGGCCTGCTGCAGTATTCGCCGGGTTCCGTCATTGGCACCGGCGGCCACATTGAGACGCCCAACCAGCGGATCAGCATCCAGCACGTGCTGCCGATCACCACACCCAAGGATCTCGCGGAGATCACCATCGAGGAGAAGAACGGGAAGCCGCTCCGCCTCGGTGACGTGGCCAATGTGGTCGAGGACCACCAGCCGCTCATTGGCGACGCCGTGATCAACCAGGGCGAGGGGCTGATGCTCATCGTTGAGAAACTTCCCTGGGGCAACACCCTGGAAGTGACGAAGGGCGTGGAAGCGGCGCTGGAGCAGATGAAGCCGGGACTCAGCGGCATCAGCATTGACACGGAAATCTTCCGTCCGGCGACATTCATCGAGGAGTCCCTGAACAACCTCAGCCGGGCGCTGATGCTGGGCTGCATCCTCGTGGTGCTGGTGCTGGGGGCGTTCCTCTTCCAGTGGCGCACGGCGCTGATCAGCCTCATCGCCATCCCGCTGTCGCTGGTGACGGCGGCGTCCGTGCTTTACCTCACGGGAGCGTCGGTGAACACGATGGTCCTTGCGGGGCTGGTGATTGCCGTCGGGGTGGTGGTGGATGATGCGATCATCGACATCGAGAACATCATCCGAAGACTCCGGCAGCACCGCGCTGAGGGCGGAACAAGATCCACGGCGTCGGTGGTCCTGGAAGCCTCCCTGGAGGTCCGCGGGCCTATCATCTACGCCACGCTGATCATCATCGCCGCGGCGGTGCCGATCTTCTTCCTGCAGGGTCTGACCGGGGCCTTCTTCAGGCCGCTGGCCATCTCCTACACCCTGGCGGTGCTGGCCTCGATGCTCGTGGCGCTGACCGTCACACCCGCGCTGGCACTGATCTTCATGCGGAAAGTCCCGCTGAAGGAGCAGGAACCGCCGCTGGTGAGGGTACTGAAACGCGGCTACCGCAGGGTCCTGAGCAAGATGGTGAGGCGGCCGGTGGCGGGATACGCGACCTTCGGCGCCATGGCGGCCATCGGTGCCATCACGGCACCGCTGCTCGGGCAGTCACTGCTCCCTGATTTCAAGGAGCGCGATTTCCTGATGCACTGGCTGACCCAGCCGGGCACCTCGGTGACCGAGGAGTACCGCGTCAGCCAGAAGGCCTGCGAGGAACTGCTGACGATCCCGGGGGTCCGGAACTGCGGCTCACACATCGGGCAGGCCTTCAACGCTGACGAAGTGGTGGGTGTGTACTTCGGCGAGAACTGGATCAGCATCGACCCCGCGGTCGATTATGACAAGACGCTGAAATCCATCCACGAGGTGGTCGACGGCTATCCCGGCATTGTGCGGGACGTCCAGACCTACCTGAAAGAGAGGATCCGTGAGGTTCTCACCGGTGCCAGCGACGCCGTCGTCGTCCGGCTTTACGGGGATGACTTGGCGCTCCTGCGGTCAAAGGCGGCGGAAATTCAGTCAATCTTTGAGCAGACGGAAGGCACAGTTGCCCCACACACGGCACTGCAGAAGGATATTCCGCAGCTCAATATCGAGGTTGATCTGGAAAAGGCCCAGAGCTACGGTCTGAAGCCGGGCGATGTCCGGAGGGCAGCGGCGTGGCTGGTTGCCGGCGAGGAAGTCGGTGACGTGTACCGGGGCGGCAAGGCTTATGACGTCCAGGTCTGGAGTCCGCCGGAGGTCCGTTCCGACATCACCAGCATCAGGAACCTCCCGATCGATACCCCGAGCGGGCAGAAGATCCTGCTGTCCGATGTGGCCAGTGTCCAGGTGAAGCCGACCCCGAACGTGATCCAGCGCGATGCGCACTCGCGGCGGATCGATATCGAGGCCAACGTGAAGGAAGGCCAGCTGGGCCACGTGGTTGCGGCCATGGAGGAAGGGCTCAAGAAAGTTGAGCTGCCCCAAGGCTTCCGCACGCAGATCCTGGGTGAGTTCCAGGAGCGCCAGGCGGCCACAAGCACACTCCTGACACTCGCCATTGGCGCCTTGGCCGTGATCTACCTGCTCCTGCAGGTGGCTTTCGGCAGCTGGCGGCTGGCGACGTTGGTGATCCTTACCCTTCCGATTGCGCTGGTGGGCGGCGTGTTCGCTGCCTTCCTGGGCGGCGGTGTCCTGTCACTGGGCTCCATTGTGGGCTTCCTGACGGTCATGGGCATCGCGGCCAGGAACGGCATCCTGCTCATCAACCACTGCCAGCACCTGGAGAAATATGAGGGCGAAAAGTTCGGTCCGGAACTGGTCCTGCGGGGCGCCGGCGAACGCCTCTCGCCGATCCTCATGACCACACTGGCCACCGGGCTTGCCCTGGTGCCGCTGGTGGTCCTGGGGAACATCCCCGGCCACGAGATTGAACATCCCATGGCCCTGGTGATCCTTGGCGGGCTGGTGACGTCCACGCTGCTCAACCTGTTCGTGGTCCCGTCGCTGTACCTGAGGTTTGCCAAGCCGAAGGCCAGCCGGAACGAGGCACCGCCGGAGCCGGTACTGGCTAACGCCTAGCCACGTACCTGCCGGTCCATCCGCCGCCCACGTCCCGCCACCCGCGGGAACGTGGGCGGCGGTGGTGCGGGGACAGTGTGCGGGCCGCTTCCCGCCCGCCGGCGCCGAAGCTCCAGGGCCAGGCTTTCCTGCCCGCGGGCCATCGCCCAGCGGTGGTTGGCCGAGAACGCCGGTTTCAGCAGCCAGCTGAGCCGCCGCAGCAGCGGCTTGGTTGCGCTGACCCGCCAGTCGTAGGTGATCACGACCTCCGGCCCGTCCTGCTCGAACGTCCAGCGTCCGGTGCCGTCCAGGTCACCGGTTGCGCGGATCGCGAAGCCTTTGCTGGTGATGGGCTCCGTGACGGTCAGGGTCCAGAGCAGCGTGTAGGGCAGCCAGCCCTTGGTGTGGAGCCTGGCCATCCGTCCGACGCCGTTGTCCTCGCCCGGATGGATTTGTTCCACCCGGAGGTATACGGATGGCCACCACCGGGCGAGTCCTTCGGGGTCGCCCAGGAGTTCTGCGACGTCCGCCGCGGTCCCGGCCACGCGCCAGACCGTGACGAAGGCGTAGTCCGTGCTCCTGCTGACCTTGGCGTTCATGTCTGCCTCCTGCCCGCGAAAAGATCTGCAACCATTCAAGCGCGAGCCGCCCGTCCGCCATAGACTGCTGGCGTAAGTCACCACCCCCAAAATTGAGGAGTAGCGATGAACTACAGCGGAAGCCAGTACGAGAAGGCCGTGACGGCGGGGGATCTTGACCGCAGCCACGTCGGCCAGACAGTGAGCTTTCAGCCAAACGATTTCACCGTGGTGTTCGGCCGGATCGCCGGAATCGCCCGCACCGACGCCCAGGTGTACCTGACCCTGGACGGTGTCGGCGGCGGCACTCACCTGAAGGATGAGTACGACCTGCCCGTGGGGCATGAAGTGTACGTGCAGCTGGATCCCCTGAGCACCGCCGGGAAGACCATCTCGGATGCGGAGCGGGTCATCAAGGAGAAGCTGGACGAGATCAAGAAGAACCTTCTCGACCGCGACCAGAAGTCCGGTGGAGACCAGAAATCCGGCGCTGACCAGAATCCCGGCACCGAGTAGCCGCCGGGGATACCCGCCAAGCGAAGAACCCCGCTGCACATGTGCAGCGGGGTTCTTCTAGGCAACCGCTCCGCATATGGGGGAACACGGAGCGACCCATCAAAACTAATGGACAGCTTGCTTAGGTTCCAAATCGGCGCCACTTTTTCCCAAGCCCCCGGCGGTACTATCGCGCTACCGTCGCTGTAACGGGTCTCCATGATCTACGGCTTCGGTAGGCGGCCTGCTCTGCTAACCGGGGAATGGGCGGGCCGCCGCCCCCAAACGCCACTGTTCCGGCGAGGGTTTCCAGCGCGGGACAAAGCAAAAGGCCCCGGTTCCCTTCAGTAAGGAAACCGGGGCCCTTCTATGTGGCGGTGACGGTGGGATTTGAACCCACGTTGGCTGTTACACCAAACAACATTTCGAGTGTTGCACCTTCGGCCGCTCGGACACGTCACCAACCTGAATAGGGTACCGGAGCAAGGCCCGCATCCCCAAAACGGCATGCTTTTTCCCGGCAATGAAGCAGGAGCCAGGCGCGGAGCGCACCTCCGATGCAGGCGCGCCGGGACACATCTTCCCGGAAAACGGGCCCGGGCACTAGATTCATAAGCAAGATGACTAACCAGCAGCAGAACCAAGCAAGCGCATATTGGACCGTCGGACCCGGCCAGGGTGAACTGCGCAGCGAGACACTGCCAGTCCCCGGCCCCGGGGAGGCGCTGGTGCGCTCGCTGTATTCGGGCATCAGCAAAGGCACCGAACTTGTGGTCCACCAGGCCGCCGTTCCGCCCTGCATCGCCGAGGAGATGCGCGCCCCGCACCAGGAAGGCTCCTTCCCATCGCCCGTGAAGTTCGGCTACCTGTCGGTCGGCGTGGTGGAGCAGGGCCCCGCGGACTGGGCGGGGCAGACCGTTTTCTGCCTCCATCCGCACCAGGACCGTTACGTGGTCCCGGTAACCTCGCTCACCCGCGTTCCCGACGGCGTCCCTCCCCGCCGCGCGGTCCTCACCGGCACCGTGGAAACAGCTGTGAATGCCCTTTGGGAGGCGGGCCCCAGGCTGGGCGACCGCGTCGCCGTGATCGGCGCCGGGCTCGTGGGCGGCATGGTGGCCACCCTTCTGCGGACGTTCCCCCTGACACGGCTCCAGCTTGTCGACCTCGATCCCGTCCGCAAGGAGCTAGCCGACACACTGGGCGTGGACTTCGCCCATCCCGACGACGCCCTGCCGGACTGCGACATCGTGTTCCACTGCTCCGCGTCGGAGGGCGGGCTGGAGCGCAGCCTGAAACTGGTGGGCGACGAAGGCGAAATCATCGAAATGTCCTGGTACGCCGACCGGAAAATCACCATCCCGCTCGGTGAAGACTTCCATGCCCGCAGGCTCTCCATCCGTGCCAGCCAGGTGGGCGCCGTGGCACGGGCCCGCCGGCACCGCCGGACCAACGCCGACCGGCTGGACCTCGCCGTGTCCCTGCTGAAAGATCCGGTGTTCGAGGCCTTCCTCACGGGCGCCTCCGCGTTCGCCGACCTGCCCGGCGTGGTCCAGGACCTGGCCGACGGGCGGCTGGACGCGCTCTGCCACGTGATTGAGTACCCCGCCGCCACCGATCCCGCGATTAATGACCAGATCACAACGACCGAAACCGTGAGGTAACCCTTGTTCAGCCTGACCGTACGACGCCACTTCATGATCGCCCACAGCCTTCCGCGGGAGGTGTTCGGGCCCGCCCAGGGCCTGCACGGGGCAACCTTCGTGGCGGAGGTGACGTTCCGCCGTCGCGCCCTCAACGATGACGCCATTGTGCTGGACATCGGCGCGGCGGGCGGCATCATTGAGGAAGTGCTGGCCGGACTCAACTACCGCAACCTGGACGAGCACCCGGACTTCGCCGGAAAGCTGAGCACCACGGAGGCGCTGGCGCAGTACATCGCCCACGCCGTCGCGGAGCGCCTGCGGGAGGACACGGACGGCCGGGAACTCGCCGGCGTAGACGTCACCCTGCGCGAAAACCCCGACGCCTGGGCCACCTACTCCCTTGAGTTCGGCGCCAGCTGAGGCCCTGATGGTGCCCGCGCCGCCAGCCATCCGGCTCCTGGTTCCCGCGAACATCCGCCACAACTCCGGCGGCAACGTTTACAACGCCGCGCTGGCGCAGGGGCTGGAGCAGCTGGGCGCCGACGTGACCATCATGCCGGTCAACGGTGACTGGCCGGTGGCCAGCAAGGAAGAACGACGGCGGCTGGCCAAGTTGCTCATGTCGGGAACCAAGTCTTTGGGCACGGCGGGGGCCGCGTCAGGCAGCCGGCCGGGGGTGCCGGCGGGCACTGTGACGATCGTTGACGGCCTGGTCGCTTCCGGGGCGCCCGAAGCGCTGGAGGCTGCGGCCGCCAGCGGCCAGGCGCCCTGGGTTCTGATGCACATGCCCCTTGACGAGCACCCGGACCTGGAAGCCCGCTCGCTTCGGGCGGCAGCGGGCGTGATCTGCACCAGCGGTTCAGCGGCGGGCGAGATCACCCGGCGGCACGGCCTGGCGGGTGTCCGCGCCGCGCTGCCCGGAACTGAACGCGCCAGGCTGGCGCACGGATCGGAGCCGCCGCACCTGCTGTCTGTGGCGGCTCTGCTGCCCAACAAGGACCAGCTGACTCTCCTCAGTGCGTTGGCCCGGCTGCAGGACCTGGACTGGACCGCTGCCTTGGTCGGCTCGGCCACGGCGGACCCCGACTATGCCCGCCAGGTCGCAGCGGCCGTGGACCGGCACGGGCTGGACGGCCGGGTGCAGCTCCCCGGCGAACTGACCGGCGACGCCCTCGAGCGGCAGTGGCTCGCCGCCGACCTGAGCCTGCTGGTTTCCAAGGTGGAAGCCTTCGGCATGGCGGTCACCGAGTCCTTAGCACGCGGGGTGCCCGTCGTCGTGCGGGCCGGGACCGGGGCGGTGGAGGCGCTGGGGCTGGGGGCGGAACCGGCGCCGGGCCGTGGAGCCGATGCGGGGGCAGAGCCCGCCCTGCCTGCCGCCGCCCTGCCAGGTGCCGCCGTCGAACTGGGCGCAGGCGTTGAACTGGGTGCCGCCCCGGAAAGCACCGGCACGGCAGGCGATGACGCGGCAGGAGCCGAGGGGGACCCCGCGCCGCTGGCCGCCCTGCTGCGCGGCTGGCTCACGGACCCCGGCCTGCGTGCCGAATGGCGCCGCCGCGCCCTCGTGGGCAGGCACCTCCTGCCAGGCTGGGACGCCACCGCGCGGCAGGTGCTCGGCTACGTGGCGCCGGAAGCGTGGCCGGCCGGGCATTCCTCGCACCGGCCTGCTGATGGAGAATGAGGCCATGGCTACCCACGCTGTGCCCGCCCGCCCGCTGGAAACCGCGGCACCCCTTACCCCGGAACTGCTCCGCGCCTGGGCCTGGCACCGGCAGGGGCTGGACGGATCACTCGAAGGCCGCAGCTCGCAGGAGGTGCTCGCCACCGCCGGCTGGGCCAGGTCAGTGGGCGGTGCCAACCCGTATCTGACCCTCTTCGCCCGCGCCGGGATCCGCCGTGCGCAGGTCGACGAGGACGTCCGCGAACTCAGGATCCACGAACTGCCCACCGCCCGCGGCTGCACCTACGTGCTGGGCCGGGAGGACTTCGACTGGGCGCTGAGCCTGGGCAAGAACGCCGAGGACGCCTTCCGGGTGCTGGCCAGGCTCGGCGTGGACCGCGGTGAGATCACGCTCCTGAAGGAGCAGATCCTGCACGTCCTCGGCGAGGCGGACACCCCGTTGGACCCCCGGCAGCTCAAGGAGGAGCTGGGGGAATCGGTGCGGAACCTGGGCGAGGAGGGCAGGAAGAAGGGGGCCGCCACCACGCTGCCCACGGCGCTGGGGCTGCTGCAGGCCGACGGCCGGATCCGCCGCGTTCCGGTCAACGGGCGGCTGGACCGGCAGCGTTACGCCTACCTGCCCTGGGGCCTGCCGCCCAGCCGGCTTGGTCCCGAAGGGGCGCGCGAGGAACTGATGCGCCGCTACCTCAGCTGGACGGGCGGGGCCACCGTCAAGCAGTCCCAGTGGTTCACCGGGTTCACCCTCACGGACAGCAAGGCGGCGCTCGCCGCCGTCGGGGCTGTGGAGGTTCCCACCGCTGCGGGCGACGTGCTTTGGATGCTGCCGGCCGACGTCGAACGCCTCATGGACTTCAGCCCGCCGGAGGAGGAACAGATCCACCTGCTGGCCGGCACCGATTCGCTCGTGCTGCACCGGCGGAACGCGGCGGACCTGTTTGCGGAGGAGGACAGGGACAGGAAGTTGCTGAACGCCACCCTGGCGCTGCAGGCTGACCTGCCTGACCATCCCGTCTTTGACCGCGGCAGGATCATCGGTCTCTGGCAGTACGATCCGGGCAGGGAACGGATCGCGGCCTGGCTCTTCGCAGGCCGGACGCCCGCAGCCGAACAGCGCATCGCGGAGGTTGAGGCGTGGATCCGGGAGGATCTGGGCGACTTCCGCTCCTTCAGCCTGGATTCGCCCACGTCCCGGCAGGAGCGTATCGACGCGCTGGACGCCGCAGGTAGCTGACCGGCTGGGCCGCCCAGCCAGTGGCGCGGCACCTAGCCGACAGCTGAACTGCCGGTGCGGTGCGTCGCGAAGAACTCCCGCAGCAGCCCGCCGCATTCCTCCTCCTGCACGCCGGCATAAACCTCCACCCAGTGGTTCAGGCGCCGCTCGCGCAGGATGTCGAAGACAGAGCCCGCCGCCCCTGCCTTTTCATCCCAGGCCCCGAACACCACTCGGTGGATCCGGGCGAGGACGATCGCCCCGGCGCACATGGCGCACGGTTCCAGGGTCACCACCAGCGTGCAGTCCTCCAGGCGCCAGCCGTCGCCGCTGCCGCCGTCACGGGCTGCACGCTCCCGCAGCCGCGCGGCCGCCTCGCGGATCGCCACCACCTCGGCGTGCGCTGTGGGGTCGCCGAGGGCTTCCCTCTCGTTGCGTCCGGTACCCAGGACGGCGCCGTCCGGACCAATGACGACGGCGCCGATCGGGACGTCCTCGGTTGCCAGGGCGCGCCGGGCTTCTTCGAGGGCAAGGCCCATCCATTCCAGGTGTTGCGGATCTGCCGGGGCCATGGGTCAATGATAGTTTCGAAGGATACTTAGCATCGGACAACGCGAACGCCGGGAGTAACGATGAAGTCCCTCACTGACCGGTACGGCAGATGGCTGGGGCCCTACGCGGCCCTGTGGATCACCCTGATTGTCGGCGGCTTCCTGGTGGTCACCTTCACGCTGCTCAGTGCCGAGGTTTACAACAGCGTGGTGGACCAGGACGGCGTCTCGGGGCTGGACAAGCCCGCACTCCAGCTGGCCAAGGAGTTCCGGAACCCCGGACTTGATTCCGCCGTCACGGCCTTCACGAACATCGGTGGCGGCGTCGGCATGCCCATCCTGGCGAGCATCCTCGTGGCCTGGCTGATCTATGTCAGCCGCAGCTGGCGCCCGCTTATCCTGGTGGGCGGCGCAGCGGCCGTCTCCGTCACCGCCACCAGTGTGGGCAAAACGCTGCTGGGCCGCACCCGTCCGGACCATGTCGACGCCGTTCCGCCGTTCGAATTCTCCCCGTCCTTCCCCAGCGGGCACACACTGAACACCACGGTGGTGATAGGCATCGTGGTGTACCTGGTGTGCCTGCAGTTCCGGAAGACCTCCGCACGGGCATGGGTGATCGTTGCCGGATCGGTGTTCATCATCGCCATGGGACTGAGCCGTGTGTTCCTCGGCCACCACTGGCTGACGGACGTCATGGCCGCCTGGCTGATCGGCTCGGCCTGGACGGGCGTCGTGATCCTGGCCCACCGGCTGTTCCATCATTTCCGCCGCCGGGAGCATGCCGGCCCCGCGCCCACGTTCGAACACCCCGCCCACATCAAGGGCAGCAAAGCCGATCGGACAGAGCACGCGCAGGGGACCGCCGATGCCGGGGGAGAAGCCGGAACCAGGGGCAGGGAGCCAAGCCCCGGATGATAGTTTTGACCCATGCGCACACTCGTCGTGGACCATCCGCTGGTCGCCCACAAGCTCACCGTCCTGCGGGATAAGAACACCCCCTCGCCGGTCTTCCGCCAGCTCACCGAGGAACTGGTCACGCTCCTGGCCTACGAGGCCACCCGCGACGTCCGCACCCAGCCGGTCACCATCGAAACCCCCGTCGCTACCACCACCGGCACCGCGTTCACCAAGCCCACCCCGCTGGTGGTCCCCATCCTGCGTGCGGGGCTGGGCATGCTTGAGGGCATGACCAAGCTGGTCCCGACGGCGGAGGTGGGCTTCCTGGGCATGGCCCGCGACGAGGAAACCCTGGACATCATCACCTACGCGGAGCGCCTGCCGGACGACCTTTCGGGCCGGCAGATCTTCGTCCTTGACCCCATGCTCGCCACCGGCGGCACGCTCCGTGAGGCCATCAAGTTCCTGTTCAAGCGCGGTGCCGCCGACGTTACCTGCATCTGCCTGCTGGCCGCCCCGGAGGGCCTGGCCAAGCTGGAGGAGGAACTCAAGGGCGCCAACGTCACGATCGTCCTGGCCTCCATCGACGAGAAGCTGAACGAGAAGGCCTACATCGTGCCGGGCCTGGGCGACGCCGGCGACCGGCTCTACGGCGTCGCGGGCTAGTTCCCCGGACCCGGAGTTAAGACCTCCGCGCGGCCCTTCCGAAGCGCATGCCGCCCCGGCTAGCCTGTGCAGCATGGACTGGAAACTTGAACTCGTCTTCGTCCCGGTGTCCGATGTGGACCGTGCCAAGGACTTCTACGTCAACAAGGTCGGATTCAATGCCGACTACGACGAGCGGCCCATGGACGGCATCCGCTTCGTCCAGCTGACCCCGCCCGGTTCGGGCTGCTCAATCGCCATCGGGGAGGGACTCAACGATGCTCCTCCCGGCACCGCGCCGAGCCTCCAGCTGGTGGTCAGCGACATCAATGCCGCCCACAGCCAGCTCAAGGCGAACGGCGTGGACGTCAGTGACGTGGACATCCAGGACTGGGGCCACTTCGTCTACTTTGCCGACCCCGACGGCAACAAGTGGGCGGTGCAGTACATCCCCAATCGGCCGAACGGCTGAGTAACGAAAGGCGTCCGGGACCCGGATGAGGCAGGATGGAAGCCATGAGCCTTCCCGCCGAGTCCGCCACCGTCACGCTGACAGCCCGTGCCGTCCTGTTCGACATGGACGGCACCCTCGTGGATTCCACGGCCATCGTGGAGCGGGTGTGGGCAGAGTTCGCCGGGCGCTACGGCCTTGACCTCCCGGAAATCCTCCGCACCTCACACGGCGTGCGGGCCCTGGATACCGTCCGCCGCTTCGCTCCCGAGGGCGCTGACATCAATGCCCTGGTTGCCGAGCTCGGCCACATGGAACTGACCGAGACCGACGGCATCGTGGCCGTGCCCGGGGCGCTGCAGCTGCTCGGGTCGCTGCCGCCCGACGCCGTGGCTCTGGTGACTTCGGCGTCGCCCGACCTCGCCGCCGTCCGCATGGCCGCGGCAGGAGTGGACATGCCGGCCGCCGTGGTCACGTCCGAGGACGTGTCCCGCGGCAAGCCGCATCCGGAGGGCTACCTGCGCGGGGCATCCTTGCTGGGAGTCGCGCCGTCGGAGGCAGTGGTGTTCGAGGACGCCCCGGCCGGCATCGCCGCCGGAGTCGCCGCCGGCATCCGGACCGTCGCTGTGGGGCCGAACACTGGCGTCCTTCCTGACGGCGTGCCGCATATCCCGGACTACACGGCCGTCACCGCCTTGGTGGAAGCAGACGGGGACGGCCGCCGGGTCATCTCGCTGCGTCTCTAACCGCGGCGGGTCCAGCCCGCTGCCCGGACGGGCTGCCGTCAGGACAGGTCGTAGACCGCGGCGCCGCCGATGCTTTCGGGCTGGAAGTTGGCCGCCACCCAGTCCGATATCCGCGCCGCGGCGTCGGACCCCGTTTCACCCTGCATCATGCTTCCGCCGATAAAGTAATGGATCCTGCCGTCGGCCACGAGCTGCTGGAATTTCTCCAGCGTGGGGGCGGGATCCGTACCGTTGAAGCCCCCGACGGCCATGACCGGCAGTTCGGCGGCCAGCTGGTAGCCGGCCGCATTGTTCGAACCCACGACGGCGGCCGCCCAGGTGTAGCTTGCCGCGTCGGTTTGGAGCGCTGTCACCAGCCCGTCCGACGGCGTGCTGGCGCCGAGCAGCCCGCCCATCCCGCCGCCGCCCCGCCCGGCGAATCCGCCCGGTGCCCTGCCCGCCGAATTGGCAGCGCCGGGATTGGCAGCACCAGGATTGGCAGCACCGGGATTGGCGAGGGCGCCAGGCCCGGCGATGCTGCCCTGCCGGCCAAAGTTGCCCAGCCCGCGGAGGTTGCCGCGCACTCCCGTTGTTGACGGCCCCGCGCTGACAATCGCACCCGAATGTGCAGTTGCCGCGGTGGTGAGGGAGTAGGCCAGCGGTCCGGCCAGGACCGCCGCGACTGCGGCAGCCGCCGTCGTACGCTGCAGTGCCCTGCCCAACAAGCCGGCGGGTGCCAGCGGAACCAGCAGCACGACCGCAGCCAGCAGCGCCGCGATCAGCACCGCCCAACGGAGCCACGGGACATAGGCGGGGGAGCGGCCCAGCAGCTGGAAGGCCATGGCGCCCGCGGCGGCCACCGCGGCAGCGAGCGGCACCACGGCGGGCGGCATCGAACGGCGCTGCCAGAGGAGAACGCCCCCCAGTCCGGCCAGGCCGGCGATTCCCGGTGCCAGCGCCACCATGTAATACGGATGGATGATGCCGGCCATGAAGCTGAACGTCAGCCCGGTGACCAGCACCCAGAGGCCCCAGATCACAACGGACGCCCGCACGGCGTCCGTCCTCGGTGCCCGCCTGCCGAGCCACACCAGCGCTGCGGCGAGGATCAGCACGGACGGCAACAGCCAGGCGATCTGCCCGCCGAACTCGCTGTTGAACAGGCGCAGCAGCCCGGGCGTTCCCCAGCCATTTCCGCCCCCGACGCTGCCCGTTTCATTGCCGTTGAGCCGGCCCAGGCCGTTGTACCCGAGTGTGAGTTCGAGGATGGAGTTCGTTTGCGAGCCGCCGATGTAGGGGCGGCTTTCCGCCGGAATGAGCTCGACGGCGGCCAGCCACCACCCGGCGGACACCAGCAGGGCGCCTGCCGCGCCCGCCAGGTGCAGCAGGCGCTTCCCGGGGCGGACCGGGGCGGCGAGCAGGTAGGCCGCCGCCAGGCCCGGCACCACCAGCAGGACCTGCAGCTGCTTGGTCAGGAAGCCTAAGCCCAGGAGAACCCCTGCGAACAGGAGCCAGCGGAAACGCGCGTCCTGGATGGAGCGCAGCACCGAGTAGGCGGCCGCGGTCATGAGCAGCACCAGCAGGGCGTCGGGGTTGTTGAAGCGGAACATCAGGGTTGCCACCGGCGTCAGTGCCATGACGGCGCCGGCCAGCAGGCCGCCCAGGTGGGCCAGCCGGTCGTTGCCGGCGGCCGGCCCGGCGGCGCGGCGCACGGCCAGGTAAACCAGCCATGCTGTGGCCACGCCCATCAGCGCCTGCGGCACCAGGATGCTCCACGGGTTGAGGCCGAACAAACGGACCGACAGGCCGGTGATCCACAGGGCGGCCGGGGGTTTGTCCACGGTGATGGCGTTGGCGGAGTCGGACGAGCCGAAGAACCATGCAGTCCAGTCGCGGGACCCGGCCTGGGCCGCGGCCGAGTAGAAGGCGTTGGCCCAGCCGGAGGCGCCCAGGTTCCACAGGTACAGGACGGTTGTGCCGAGCAGGAGCGCCGCCAGTTCCAGCCGGGAGCGGAGCGGGGGCCGCGACTGCCGCAGGTTCGGTGGCTTCCCGGCCGGTGATTGCTGCCTGCGGTTCCGGGTTTCCTTGGCGGGGGAGCGTGGAATGGTGTTGGTCATGAGTGCCTACCGGGTCAGCTTGTAGACAGTGGAATTCCCGACGGTCTGGGCCTCGAAGTTGGCGGCAACCCAGGTGGCCACCTCGGAGTTCCCGCCGCGTCCGCCCATGCCGCCGCCCATGCCGCCGCCGGCGATGAAGTAGCCGATCTCGCCGTTGGCCACCATGTCCTGGAACTGCGCGAGCGTGGGGTACGGGTCCCCGCCGTTCCAGCCGCCCAGGGCAATCACGTTGGTGCCGGTGGCGAGTTCCAGGCTGGCGGCCTGGCTGGCGCCGGAAACAATGCCGGACCACTTGGCGGTGCTGGACTTCAGCAGCGTGGTGAGATCGGAGTTCACGGTGCCGCCGCCGTCGGGACCCATGCCGCCGCCGGGACCCATGCCGCCATCGCCGGGTGGGGTGCCGCCAAAGGGGGTGCCGCCGTCGGTTGAGCCGTTTGGAACCAGCCCCGAACTGTCCGGAAGCCCCGAACTGTCCGGAAGCCCCGAACTGTCCGGCAGACCCGAACCGTCCGGGAGTGCGGAGCCCGAGGTGTCCCGTCCAAATCCCGCGCGTCCGCCCTGGCCTGGTCCGCCCATCGCGGATGCAGTCGGTCCCGACGTCGGGATCGATCCGGAGTGCGGCTGGGCCGCCGTGGCGAAGGTCCACGCCGCGCTGCCCAGTCCACCCGCCAGCAGGGAGAGTGCCAGGACCGTGGCTGTCGCCGCCCCGCGCAGCCGGGCCGGAACGGAGTGGAGCGAGTCGGGCCGGAGCAGCAACGCGGCGGCGGCCAGCACGCCGAGGATCACCACGGCCACCCGGATCCAAGGCAGCCACGTGGCGTCGCGTCCCAGAAGTACGGCGGACCACGCCGAAGCGGCCAGGACCGAGGCCGCCAGCGTGATCCTGGCGGGCAGGTGGGCCCGGCCGCGCCACAGTTCAACGGACCCGATGCCAACCAGTGCGGTAATCGCCGGGGCCAGGGCAACGGCGTAGTACGGGTGGACGGTGCCGCTCATGAAGCTCAGGATGCCAGCGGTGACCAGCAGCCAGCCGCCCCAAAGGACCAGCGCCGCGCGGGTACGGGAGGTCCGTGCCTCGCGGCGGGTGAACCACAGCCCGGCGCCGAGCAGGATCAGTGCGGACGGCAGCAGCCAGGACACCTCACCGCCGAAGCTGGCCCCGAACATGCGGGTGATTCCCGCAGCACCGCCGAAGCCGACATTCCCGCCCATGCCGCCCCCGCCGCCCGGCATGCCGCCGCCCATGCCGCCTTCTGAGCCGGTAATGCGGCCCAGGCCGTTGTAGCCGAAGGTCAGCTCAAGGAAGCTGTTGGTCTCGGACCCCGCCATGTAAGGCCGGGCCGAGGCCGGCGTGAGCTGGAACAGGGCAATGTAGCTGCCTGCCACAATCACAATGCCGCCAGCCGCGGCGAGCAGATGCAGGAACCGCCTGCCGAGGCCGGTGGGGGCCGCCCAGAGGTAGGCCAGGGCAAGGCCGGGAACAATCAGGAAGCCCTGCAGCATCTTGGTCAGGAACGCCAGGCCGATCACTGCGCCGGCGGCGGCCAGCCATTTCCAGCCTGCCTTTTCAATGGCGCGGGTGGTCAGGTAGGCGGCCAGCACCAGGCACAGGGTCAGCAGCGCGTCCGGGTTGTTGAACCGGAACATCAGGGCCGCCACCGGGGTGAGCGCCAGCGCCCCGCCGGCCAGAAGTCCGGCCGCGGGGCCGGAGATCCGTTTGACGGTGAGGTAAAGGAGTCCGACGGCGGCCACTCCCATAAGTGCCTGCGGCACCAGCATGCTCAAGGGCGAGAATCCGAAGACCCGGCCAACGAGGGCGGGAATCCACAGTGCCGCGGGCGGTTTGTCCACGGTGATGGCATTGCCGGCGTCGAGGGAACCGAACAGCAGCGCGGTCCAGTCCTTCGTGCCTGCCTGGATGGCTGCGGCGTAGAAGGAGTTGGCGTACCCCGTGGCCTCGAGGTTCCACAGGTATAGCACGGCGGTGAACGCCAGCAGCGCTGCCGCCGAGGGGCGGATCCAGCGGGGCTGGCTGCCCAGCAGGAGCCGTGATGCCTTGCCTGTCCGGCGGGCTTCTTCCGGGGCGGCAGGGTGGGCAGCCCCGGCCTCGGCCGGGCTCTGTATCGCCGTCCGGTGTGGGGGAGTGGCGGTGGTGCTCATGACTGTGTCATTTCTGTGGTCGGGAGGGATGAGTGCGGAAGGGATGCCTCGGAGGCGGCAGGATCTGAGGGAGCGTTGGCGGCGGAGGCGGCAGGATCTGGGGGAGCGTTGGCGGGGGAGGCGGGATCTAAGGGTGCGTTGGCGGGGGCTGGCCGCCGCCGGAAGACCCACAGCCGGAACAGCAGGAACTTCACGGCCGTGGCCGCAAGGTTCGCGGCGGTGACGGTTGCCAGCTCAAGCCAGCGGTCCGGCGTCGTGCCTCCCGGCAGTGCGCCGCTGTGGACGAGCGCCAGTGCGCCGGAGGTGAGGGCAAGCCCGATCCCGAAAACCAGCAGACCTTCAAAGTGGTGGCGGGCAACGTCGCTGTTGCCGGCGATGCCGAACGTGAAGCGCCGGTTGGCGGCCGTGTTGGCCACCGCGGTGGTGAGCAGCGCCAGCAGGTTGGCGAGCTGGGAGTCCATCAGGTTGCGGCAGAGGTAGAAGAGGACCAGGTAGGCGAGGGTGGAGGCGACGCCGATGGCGCCGAACCGGACCAGTTGGCCGAACAGGCTGCCGCCCGGGCTCTGTTCCTGGCTGCGGGAGGCTGCCGGGAGCGGGCCGCGGGCCAGGGCTGCGCGGAGTTCGGCGACGGGGATGCGGCCGGTCACCATGTCCTTGCTGAGCCGGGCCATGCCGCGGACGTCGGCGAGGGCCGTCTGGACGATGTCCACGCTGGAGTTGGGGTCGTCGGTCCAGTCCACCGGAACTTCGTGTACCCGCAGGCCGCACCGTTCGGCCAGGACCAGGAGTTCCGTGTCGAAGAACCAGGCGGTGTCCACGGTGTGCGGGAGAATCTGCTGGGCGATGTCGGCGCGGATGGCCTTGAAACCGCACTGTGCATCACTGAAGTGGGTGCCCATCAGCGACTGCAGCAGGAAGTTGTAGCTGCGGGAGATGAATTCGCGTTTGGGTCCGCGCACCACCCGGGAGTTGCGGGTCAGCCGGGTGCCGATGGCGAGGTCCGAGTGGCCGGAGATCAGCGGTGCCAGCAGCGGACCCAGCGCCGCCAGGTCCGTGGAGAGGTCCACGTCCATGTAGGCGAGGACCGGCGACGGCGAGGCCAGCCAGACTTTCCGCAGGGCGTTGCCGCGGCCCTTCTCCTCCAGGTGAACCACGGTGACCTCACGGAGTTCCCGGGCCACGCGTTCGGCAGCCTTGAGCGTTCCGTCGGTGCTCGCGTTGTCCGCAACGGTGATGCGGAACGGGTGCGGGAACGTGCCGTGGAGGTACGCATGGAGGCGGCGCAGGCACTCCTCCAGGTCGCGCTCTTCGTTGTAGACCGGGATGGTCACGTCCAGGACCGGAACCGCAGCGGAGGTGTCAATGGGCGACCGCCGCGTGCGCCCGATGAGGCTGTGCGCCTGGGTTTGCCCCGCCGCGCCGGCCCCGTGGAGCGCATGCGTCCGGGTGTGCAGCGGTGGGTGAGGCGGGGTTCCGGAGGCCCGGTCAGTGATGGTCATGCATCAACAGTGGCGGCCGCTGTTATGAGGGTTTTAGGCCAAAGCTGTGCAGGGGCTGTGGAAGTGCTTCTTGGACGGGTTTCCTGACGGAAGGCGGCAGCATTTCTGCACCTCTTTGCCGGCCGCGTGAGGGCGCGGGCAGCAGAAAGGGCCCCGGATCCTCGCGGATCCGGGGCCCTCGGCACTCTAACCGGGCACCCTAAAGCGGTGCAGAAACGTTGGACGCCAGCCGATTCGGCCGCGGCACCCGGTCAGTACCAGTTGTGGGAGAGGTGCCAGTTCAGCGCACCGCACGGGGAGCCGTAGCGCTCCTTGATGTAGCCCAGGCCCCAGTCGATCTGGGTCCGGTAGTTGGTGCGGTAGTCCGCGCCGGCGCTCGCCATCTTCTCGGCGGGCAGCGACTGCACGATGCCGTAGGCGCCGCTGCTGGCATTGGTGGCCGTGGTGCGCCACTCCGATTCCTTGGTCCAGAGCCGCTTCAGGCACTGCATCTGGTCTGCGGACCAGCCGAAGGAACCGAGCTTGCTGGCCGCGTAGGCCTGCGCGCCGGCAGGATCGTTCACGGCAACCGGGGCGGCCTTCGCCTTGGCAGCGGCGGCAGCCTTGGCAGCAGCGGCTTTGGCAGCGGCAGCCTTCGCCGCAGCAGCCTGTGCGGCTGCGGCCTTGGCCACCGCGGCGGCGTTGGCGTCGGCCGTGGCCTTAGCAGCGGCGGCTTTTGCCGCGGCCTTGGCGGCGGCGGCCTTAGCGGCAGCGGCCTTCTTGGCGGCGGCAGCCTTGGCCGCAGCCTCCTTGGCGGTTGCCGTGCTGACGGACTGCGGGGCGACGGACGCTGCGGACGGGGCCGGCAGGGCGGAGATCAGCGTCTTGTCGAAGCTCAGCGTCTGCCCCGCGTCAGCGGTGGCCGCCGACGATTGGGCGGCCGAAGGCGCGGCCTGGTCGGCCGCCTGGCCTGCGGCGCCGACCCCCACGAGCACCGCCGCGGCGGTGGTCAGGACAGCCGCGCGGCGGCCAAAGGACGGCAGGCCTGCAGCGAAACGGCCGAAGGCAGTAGTGGGGCGGGCCGGTTCGGCGCGGTGCCGGGAATTACCGGGGCGGGAAGTCGTGCGGCCAGACTTGTTCGAGGCGCGTTCAGGGCGCGCCTGAGTCTTAAATTCAGACATGGTGGATTGCCTCTCAACACCTGCGGAGTTAGCTGTCGGGTTCGGATGAGGTCATCCGGCCGCACGGAATAATCACGTGTCGGCTTCACCCCAAGGGCTGATGCGGAAAGCCCGGGACTCTGGTTCCCCCGCCTCTGCCTGAACTAGCGGAATCCGGGAAGCGGCAGAGCTGGGCGTCAATCCGGACATGCGGCTCCCGTGGCGGCCGCACCCTATCGACGGTACAGGAGGCTTTTGATTAAGTCACATTTAGGTAACGGACATCACGGCGACGGCGCGGCGCCTTGCATGGGCAGCCGGACGGCGAATTCCGTGCGGCCGGGCCGCGACGTGACCTCCACGGTCCCGCCGTGCGCCTCGATGATTGACTGCACGATGGACAGTCCCAGGCCGCTGGTTCCCTCGGCCGCAGCCACGCTCGCGTCCGCCGGCGAAATCCCCGGTATTGCCTGCGATGCGGGGGCGCCAAGGGCGGCCGGAGCGCCTTCGCCGCCCCCGGCAGAACCCTGTGCCGCGGCGGCTGCCCGGGCCATGGCCGGCTGCGCCGGCGTTGCCCGTGACGCGTCTGCGCGGGCAAAGCGCGCGAAGACCTTGTCCACGAATTCGGGCGGGATGCCGGCGCCGTCGTCCGTGACCGTTATCACAGCGCTGCCGTCCGCCGAACGCATGACGCCGGTGGTCACCGTGGTGCCGGGCGGGGTGTGCTTGCGTGCGTTCGAGAGCAGGTTGACCAGCACCTGGTGCAGCTGTGACGCATCACCCCGGACTGACACGGGTTCCTCGGGAAGGTCCAGGTGCCAGGCCCGGTCCGGTGCCATGACTTTCTCGTCGCTGACGGTCTCGATCACAAGCTGCGTGAGGTCCACGTCGCTGAGCTTGAGCGGCTGGCCCTCGTCGAGCCGGGCGAGCAGCAGAAGGTCCTCCACCAGCGCGGTCATGCGTTCCGACTGGCTCTGCACGCGGGCAAGCGAGCGCTGGCCGTCCGGGGTGAACTTTTCGGTCATCCGCATCAGCTCCGTGTAGCCGCGGATGGCCGTGAGCGGCGTGCGGAGCTCGTGGGAGGCATCGGCGACGAACTGCCGCACCTTCATCTCGCTTTCCTGCCGCGCTTCCAGCGCATTGGAAACGTTATCCAGCATCTGGTTCAGGGCGTACCCCACGCTGCCCACTTCGGTCCCGGGATGGGCGTTCGACGGCGGGACACGGACGGCGAGTGCCACCTCGCCGGCGTCCAGCGGCAGGCGGGACACCTGGGTGGCCACCTCGGAGAGCTGCTCCAGCGGCTTCATGGTGCGGCGGATAAGCACCGTCCCGGCCAGGCCGATCAGCACCAGGCCGCCCAGGGACACGATGGTGATGGTCCAGACCAGCGACGTCAGCGTCTTCTGCTTGTCTGTCAGCGGGAGACCGGTCACGATTACGTCGCCGTAGGGTGTCTGGGTGGCCACCAGCCGGTAGGCCCCGACGGACAGGGCACGGTCTACGGGGACATCGTCCTGGCGGAGCTCCAGAAGGGTCTGGTTGTCGGCGGCCGAAAGTGTCCGGCGGCTGGCGTCGGAGGCGAGGAATCCTGCGCTGACCTGCCCGGACTGGATCCTGGCCACCAGGGTGCCCACCCGCTGGCCCTTGGCATCGAGGGGATCCGGCCTGTTGCCGGGGGCGCCGAGCGGCGGCCGGCCAAAGTCCCGGGCCCTGTTGGCAGCACCGATGAGCTGTTCGTCAAGCTGGCGGGTCAGGAACGAATCCATGGAAGCGTAGCTGAAGAGGCCGACGGCAGCGCAGATGGCCACGAGGAGAGCCATGGCCACCAGGACCAGCCGCGTGCGCAAATGCCAGGTGCCCGGCTTCAGCCAGCTCCGGCGCTGGGTGGGGGCGGCCCCGGAAAGGTTTGCCACGGCCTACTCTGCCGGCTTGATGACGTAGCCCGCGCCGCGGACCGTGTGGATCATCGGCGGGTGCACTGCATCCACCTTTTTGCGCAGGTAGGAGATGTACAGCTCCACGATGTTGGCCTGGCCGCCGAAGTCGTAGTTCCACACGCGGTCCAGGATCTGGGCCTTGCTAACCACGCGCTTGGGGTTCTCCATGAGGTAGCGCAGCAGCTCGAACTGAGTGGCGGTCAGCTGCAGCTCGTCGCCGGCGCGGGTCACTTCGCGAGTGTCGAGGTTCAGGACAAGGTCGCCCACCACGAGCTCAGCCGAATCCATCGCGGCCACGCCGGAGCGCTGGACCAGACGGTGCAGGCGCAGCAGGACTTCCTCCATGCTGAAGGGCTTGGTGACATAGTCGTCACCGCCGGCGGCGAGGCCGACAATCCGGTCCTGTACCGCGTCCTTGGCGGTTAGGAACAGCGCCGGGACCTCCGGCGCGAAGGCGCGGATCCTGCCGAGAAGCTCGACGCCGTCGAACCCCGGAAGCATCACGTCCAGCACCAGCACGTCCGGGCGGAACTCCTTGGCGAGTTTCACCGCCTCGGGTCCGTCGGCAGCGACGGCGACCGACCAGCCGGCCATGCGCAGGCCCATGCTCATGAGCTCGGAAAGGCTTGGCTCGTCGTCGACCACCAGGGCGCGGATGGGGGAGCCGTCCGGGTGGGTCAGTTGGGGAAGGTTGTTGGTCATGGAGTGCGAAGTGGCCATGTGACAACTCTCCGTTCTGGTCTTTAGCCGCCGCTTTGGCGATCCTGTGCGCCGGCTGTGAATCCCAGCCTAGCGAGCTGACAGGTGCGCTGTACCCAATTTCAGGTCACAGCCATGGCTCTTGCGCCGCACAGCCCAAACACAGGAAGGCTTCCCAGTCTGGAACGGACACTTCCGCACCCTAAAGGAGATCGCAATGAGCGGACAGCAGCACGCACCTGTTCCGGAAACCACACCTCTGGCTCCCGCGCCGCAGGCGGACGGGCACACGTACGAGCCGGGGCATACTGACGGGCCAGCCCAGGAACAGGCGCCGGGTCTCCGGCCTGCCGCCGCGCCGGCCGAAACGAACCGCCTGCCCGCGGCGGGTCCGGTGCCGCAAACCGCGCCGGGCCCGGGCAATGGTTGGGGAGCACCGACGACGGCCTCCGCCGACACGTCCCGGGCGTCCGGCTGGGCTGGAAACTGGACCCATGCTCCCACAGATGGGCGTGCCAGCGAAGGCTGGAATGGCGACCGGGCCCAGCCCCCCGGCGCCGGCTGGGGTGCGGGATGGGGAGTGGCGCCGACTGGAAAAGCGGGCGGTTCGGCGGCCAGCGGCAAACCATGGTCCATGAAGCGCGGGCTGGTGGTGGCGGGGGCGGCGACGATCGTGGCTGCTGGGGCCGGAGCTGCCGTGTACGGCCTGGGCAGCAACGCTGCCGCTGCCAACGGAACAGCCGCCGGAACGCAGGGCGGACTGGGCCAGGGCGGACTTGGCCAAGGGGGAGCCCAGGGCGGAGCGCCACAGGATGGCGGTTCCACGGGTGGCCCGGGCGGCATGCAGGCGCCGGGTGGCGGAACCGTGCCCGGCCAGGGGGGAGACTTCGCGCCCAACGGCTTGGGCGGAATGGGCAGCGGAGTCTCCGCCGCGGTCCACTCGGAATACGTCGTGCAAGAGAACGGGGAGTACGTCACCAAGGTGGCACAGCTCGGCACTGTGTCCGGGGTTTCATCGGGTTCGGTCACGGTAAAGAGCGCCGACGGCTTCACGCGCACGTACACGCTCAGCAGTGAGACGGCGGTGGGCAGCATGCTGCAGCGGCGGCAGCAGTCGGTCACCGGTGACCTGACCGTGGCGGACATCGTTACCGGGGCCACTGTCAGGATTGTGGCCGCCAAGGATGGTTCGGCATTTGCCGCCGAGAGCGTACAGGTGAGCGGGACTGCCACAAACCAGTCAGAAGGAGGTGCCGGCTCAAGCGGAAGCACAGGCTCGGGCCAGTCCAGCTGATGCGGAGGGGGCGCGGCGCCCACGGCAACCGGGCGCCATAGCCGCTGTCCGTTCCGGATTTGACCACGGCCCCAAGCTGCACACGCCAAAAATTTCGCGACCATGCCGCGTCACAGCTGGACAACCGGTGAATCAGGGCTGCCGGATTTCGGCAATCCGAGTGTCATTGAAGATTCAATGTTTATTCTCCAGATATTCGAACAATATTTTGCAGGGGATGCTTTCCGACCGTTTGTTCAGGAAAATCAGCCAAAAAACCAGCCGCGAACAAAACTGTGATTTACCACACAAACCCGCACTTTGTCTCAGTATGCGGACGGTTCCGTCCATTGTTACTTGCAAGTTTTCATTGTTACGTTGCACACTTTCAAATGTGAACAAGAACTCAACAGCACCTGCAGTCGCAGAATATTGGCCCAGCACACCCGCTGCTGCCGACATGCGCTGTTGTCGAATGCACGCCTGACTTTCACCACCCGACGAAGTTTTTAGGCATTCGCCCCCAGCCCAGCGTAGGGCGCCCCTCCCCAGACATTGCGGGGACCCAAGCATTCGAGCCGCGATGACGGCCATTCACATTGAGGTAAGCAAACATGTCAGTTGCATCCGGATACGTCCACATCTCAGTCCGTAACGCCAACAAGGCAGGCCAGGCCCCTGGCCTGCGCCAGGGATTCGGCGCCCGGCCCGCCTTCGGCCCGGG
Source organism: Arthrobacter sp. NPDC057388 (assembly GCF_042668165.1). Lineage (NCBI taxonomy): Bacteria > Bacillati > Actinomycetota > Actinomycetes > Micrococcales > Micrococcaceae > Arthrobacter > Arthrobacter sp. NPDC057388. The sequence continues at coordinate 12,026 of NZ_JBHVBL010000012.1, read as the reverse complement.
AGGCCAGGCAAACAGCATTCCCGCCGCCCCCGGTTACGCACCCCAGGGCTACAACCCCAACTCGTACGGCCAGCTCCGCGCCGTGCAGGCCGAGGACGCCGCGCCGCTGACTGCGCCCACACCTCTTGTGGCCCCCGTCGCCGCCGCGCCGGTCCGCCCCGTTCCCAACGAAAACGTCGCCCGCGGGTTCGTCCTGTACATGGGCATCGACGAGGAAACCGCCGCCGCCGCCGGTACCTCGATCGCCAAGCTTGCCCAGGAGATCCGGGCCTACGCCCAGTCCCTGGTTACTGGAGCAGAGAGCTACGCCGCCGTTGCCGTGGCCCCGGCCAGCGCACCCGGTTCCGCGCTCGACGTTGTCCGTTCCACCTTCGGCGACCCGACCGTCAACGCCCGGCAGCGCACCGAGACGGCCCGCGTGCAGCCTGCCCAGGATCCCCGCCCTTCCGGTGTCCTGATCGACCTCGCCCGCCGCGAAGTCCACCTCGACGGAGAGTCCCTGAACCTGACGTTCAAGGAATTCGAACTGCTCAACTACCTCGTGGAGAACGGCACCCGCACCGTAGGCCGCGATGAACTGCTCGAGGGCCTGTGGCGGAACGCCGAAGAAGTGCCGAACGAGCGCACCATCGACGTCCATATCCGCCGCCTCCGCTCCAAGCTCGGCCGCCTTGCCAACACCGTGCGTACGGTCCGCGGCCAGGGCTACCGCTTCTACGAGCACCCCGAGGTCGTTGTCTGGGCTGCTCCGGAGTACTCGATCTAGTCCCTCAGGGGCCATCCGGTCCCGGCCTCCGTGGCTGGGGATAGGCTAGGGCCATGAGTGCGCACCATAAGAAGCGGCTGGTCCTCATGCGCCACGCCAAGGCCGACTGGCCGGGCGGCGTGGCGGACCACGAGCGGCCCCTGGAGGAGCGCGGCCACCGCGAGGCGCCACTCGCGGGCAAGTGGCTGCTCAAGCACAACATCGTTCCGGACTTCATCCTTTGTTCCAGCGCGCTGCGGACCCGGCAGACCTGCACCTGGGTGTGCAGCGAACTTGGCGAGAAGGCCCCGACGCCGAAACTCGAGGACGGGCTCTACGGCGCCTCCGCGCTCCGCATGCTCGCGGTCATCAACCATGTGCCGGACACCGTGACCACGCTGATGGTGATCTCCCACATGCCCGGCGTGCAGGACCTGGCCATGCACCTGGCATCCCGGGATTCCAACCATGATGCCTACATGGATGCCGCCACGCGCTTTCCCACCAGCGGACTGACTGTGCTGGAAACAGAGAAGCCCTGGGCTGAACTGGACGGGCAGGACGCCAGGCTTACGCACTTCAAGGTTCCGCGCGCGCACTAGCCGCAGCCGCTCACTCCGGCCCCGGCCGTGCTGGATCCGGCCGCGCGCTTACCGGTGCAGGCGGGTAGGCTTGTCCCCAGCGTCGTCTAATTTGGGGAAGGGCCGCCATGCTGACATCTGTACCCGCCCGGTGGCGGGCAGCGGCCCGGCGGTTCGCTGCCGCCGTCGTCGTTCTCACCATGCTTTCCGCTGGGGCCCAGCAGGCCTCGGCGGCGCCCTCCGGTGACCTCCTCTCCACTCAAGTGGTTTCGAACCCCAGCGATGCGTGGGTCCTGGTGAACAAGTCGCGCCCGCTGAACCCCCGGCAGTTCGCGCCCTCGGACCTCGTCAGCTGGAACGGCAGCGGACACCTGCTGCGGCGCCAGGTGGCAGGTGCCTTGGGCCAGCTGTTCGCCGGTGCCCGCGGTGCCGGATACTCCCTCGAGGTGATCAGCGGCTACCGGTCCTACGCGTCCCAGAGTGCCCTGTACAACTCGTACGTCCAGATGTACGGGCAGGCGTACGCGGACACTATTTCCGCGCGGCCCGGCTACAGCGAGCACCAGACCGGGCTGGCGGCGGACATCGGCAACGCAGGCGGCGGCTGCGGCCTCACAGCATGCTTCGGAGCCACTCCCGGCGGGCGCTGGGTGGCTGCGAACGCGCACCGCTACGGCTTCATCGTCCGCTATCCGCAGGGCTACTCCGGCATCACCGGCTACACGTATGAGCCCTGGCACCTGAGGTTCGTCGGTGTTCCGCTCGCCACCGACATGAAGAGCCGCGGCATCCCCACCATGGAACAGTACTTCGCCGCCCGCCCCACCGTCCGGAGCGGGGCGGACATACTCGCGGCGGATTCCAGCGGTGTGCTGTGGTCATATCCCGCTGACCGCCGCGGCGGGTTTGGCACGCGGGTCCGGATTGGGGCCGGCTGGTCAGGCCTGAAGGCCGGCCTCGTTGCCGACTGGAATGCCGACGGCGTGTACGACATCGTGGCCCAGTGGAAGACGGGCACCCTCTCTGTATACCGCGGCAAGCTGTCCGGCGGCTTCCTCAGCCCCGTCCAGGTGGGCAGCTCGGGATGGCAGTCCATGAACGTGACAGTGGGCAAGTGGCACAACGGCCACCGGTACCCGGGCGTCGTGGGAACGGCGGTAGACGGAAGCCTGTACTACTACCCGAACGCCACAGGCGGCGCGCTCAGCGCCGGGCTGAAGATCGGGCAGGGGTTCCAGGGCATGAAGCTGGCCATGGCGGACTTCGACAACGACCGCCGGCAGGACCTGCTGGTCACCGGCGCATCCGGCGAACTCCTGCTGTTCAGGTCCGACGGCGCGGGAAAGTTCGCCGCGGAGCCGCGCCGAAAGGTGGGGGCGGGCTGGAACGGGGTGGCCCAGTCCCACGCTGCCTTCGGGTTCGAAGGCAGCGGAACGCGCGGGCTCTCCGCGAAGACGAACGACGGGCGCCTCGTGTATTACGGCCTGGGCAACGGCCAGTTCACGGGGACCCACGTTATCGGGTCGGGCTGGCAGCCGTTTAGCATCTTCCGTTAGGCGGGCTGGCACCGCGCGTGGGTCAGCGGCGGCGCGGCGACCTTGCATCAGGCCGCGGCGCCGTTGTCCGCTGGGCCGGCTGCCTGGTGTTTGGGGCCGGTTTCTGTTGGACCGGCTGGCGCCGAACCGTGCTCTGGGCCGGCTGCCTTGTGCCCTGGGCCGGCTGCCTGGCACCCGCCGGAAGCTTCGCTGCGGGCCGGGCCGGCGGCTGGGCGGCCCGGACCGGCGCGGCGGCGGGCCTCCTGGCGGCGCGTGCCGGGCTCGTGCTTCTCGACATGGCCGTGCCAGCGGGTCTGGCGGCACCGGCGGCGCCTGTGTGCCGCGTCCGACGGCGGGACGGCCAGACTGCGGAGCAGAACAGCACCAGCAGGGTCAGCATTCCCGAAGCCCCCGCCAGATAGAAGTAGATATCCGAATCCCGGGATGTCACGGCCTGGCCCAGTGCGGCTGCGTCCTGGTTGAAGGCCAGTCCCCACATGCGCAGGAACGCTATGCTGCAGCCGATAAAGAGGCTGGTGCCGGCGCCTCCGGCCAGCAGGGCCAGGTAGCGCCGCCGGGCGAAGGATTCGGCCACAGACGCCACGTATCCCACCGCCACGGCGCCAAGACAGCCAGCCAACGCGGCCTCCTCCAGCGTGGTGGCGGTCAGCACCAGCAGGCCTGCCGCTGCCGTGAAGGCGCCGATCGCCGTCTTTCCGCTGTTACCCATGTGGCCCATGGGACTAATCATCCCTGAGGATCGGGCCCCTTCAGCACGTAGCCGCGCATGATTGTCATGATGGCTGCAACGCTTTGGTCACGGCTCCGTTCCGGGTTGTACGTCTGGCGGTCCAGGCCCACCACGAAGCAGGCACCGAAGACGGCCGCCTCCAGGCTTCCCCGGGAGACGGACGCATCCACCGGATACCGCGCGGCCACGCTTTCAATTGCCGTGCCGATCACCCGCAGCAGCCGGCCCCGGAGTTCCACGAAGGTGTCCTGCCACTCACTCGGTGTGCGCCACTGCTCGCCCACCCACAGCCGGGCAAAAGACGGATACTCGGCCATGAAATCCATGGCCTGGCCGATCATTGCCTCCATCCCGGCCAGCGGGTCCGTCGCCCCGCCCCGCACACTGAGCAGCCGGGCCTCGAGGATGTCCACGCCGTGCCGCAGCAGCTGGGCGATCAGGTCGGACTTGCTGCCGAAGTTGTAGTACACGGTCCCCTTGGAGACACCGGCCGAGGCGGCGATCTCATCCACCGTCACCCCTGATGCGCCGCGTTCGCCGATCAGGTCCATGGATGCCTCGAACAGCTTCTGCTTGGTGGCGTTGGTCCTGCCGGGGCGAAGCTTCCTGGGTGCAACGGGGTCCTGATCCGCCTCCAGCGTGCTCATACGGCGATCTCCGGTTTCAGGGTCTTGAGGGTCCAGAACTTGTTCTTGCGGACGGCCAGCGTAGACAGGGCTATCCCCAGCAAAGTGTAGCCAAGCAGCCCCGTAAAGGTGGCCGGAATGAGGGACAGATCCGCACCGTAGACCAGGTGCCGCATGCCATCTACCACGTATCCCATCGGCAGGACCCGGTGGACGGCATGCAGCGGTTCGGGCGTGGTCTGCCACGGGAAGGTGCCCCCGGAGGAAACAAGCTGCAGCACCAGCAGGATGAGCACCACCAGCTTCCCCGGCGAGCCGAGCAGCGCCACCACGCCCTGGATGATGGCGCTGAACGCCATGGCTGCAGCCAGCAGGAGCAGCCACATCAGCCACGGATGGGCAGGATGCAGCCCTAGCCCCAGATTGACGACAACGGTGAGCAGGCTCGCCTGTGCCGCGGCCACCACCAGGAACGGCAGCCAGCCCCCGGCGGCGATCTTCCAGGCCGGCGCGTTGGAGGCGAGCGCACGCTGGGTGACAGGGCGCATGGCCTGGACCAGCATGAAGACGCCGATCCACAGCGCCAGGGTCATGAAGAACGGGGCCAGCCCGGCGCCGTAGGAGCCGGCCTTGGCCTGCGAGACGTTGCTGACCGCAACCGGATCTGACATCACGGATGAGAGGCTGCTCTTCTGCGAGTCGCTGGGGTGGGGAACCTTTCCCGCGCCCTGCGCGAGCCCGGAAGCAAGTTTTCCTGCTCCGGCCGCGGCGGTGCCCGCACCATCTTCAAGCTGCGACGCACCGTCGTCGAGCTTTTGGGCGCCAGCCGAGACGGCGGCGGCACCGTCCACGGCTGTCTGCTCACCGGAAGCCAGGGCGGCGGCGCCCGCTGCCAGCCGGTCGGCCCCGGCAGCCGCCGTCGAGATTCCCTCCGTCAGCGCAGGAGCCGCGGTGGCCAGCCGGGCTGCACCGGCACTGACGGCAGCTGATCCGTCGGCAAGCTGCTGGATCTGCGCGGCGTCCGTCTGGATCTTCGCTTTCGCATCACCGACCGGGCCGGACGCGGCCGCCCCATCGGCCTCCGCGAGCACCCTGTCTGCCTGTTCTTTGGTGAGGACGCCGGCGGCCACCAGCTTGCCGGTGGACTCCTGCAGCCGGCGGCGGAGGCTGTTTTCCGCTGCCTCGAGCTGCCCGACGGCGTCCTGGACCTTGCTGCTGAGCGCCGCATTTCCGGCCGCGACCTGCGCGGCCCCGTCTGCGAGGCGCTGCGAATCCGCCGGAAGTCCGGCTGTCCTGTCCCGCAGCCGGGCCAGCCCTCCGCTGAGCTGCCCGGCGCCTGCCGAGAGCTCGTTGGCCCCGTCGCGCAGCCTGACCTGGCCGTTGTACAGGTCGGCGGCGCCGGTTTCCAGCTTCGCGGTTCCGGCGTGCAGGGTGGCTGTGCCTTCGTGCAGGCGGGTGACGCCGTCGGCCAGCTGGGCAGCGCCGTCGGCGGCCTTCACCATCTGCGTGTGGATGGTGCCGAATCCGGTGAGCAGCTGGTTGGCTGTCTCCGCGCCCACCTCCTTGGCCACCGAGGCGTGCACGGCCGTGGTCAGCTTCTCCACGATGGTGCTCAGCAGGTAGTTGTTGGCGTCGTTGGTGGTGACATTGAGCATGGCCTGGGTTGCCGAGTCGAAGCTGCCGGGCGAAGCCAGGTTGGCGGAAAAATCCTTGGGAATCCTGAGGGCGAACGCATACTTTCCGTCGCTGACGCCCTGGTCCGCCTCTGCTGCAGATGGAACTGCCTGCCAGTTGAACACGTGCCCGCCGATGAGGCTGTCCGCCACTTTCCGCCCCGCCTTCAGCCGCGTTCCGTCGCTGCTGGTTGCTCCGGCGTCTTCCACCACGAGCGCGGCGTCGATCCGGTCCAGGTTTCCGTACGGATTCCAGTTGGCGTAGAGGTACACAGCACCGTAGAGCAGCGGCACCATGGTGAGGGCCAGGATGGTCAGCTTCGGCAGCAGCCCGCCAGTCATGCGCTTGAGTTCGGAGCGCGCCAGCCGCAGGACGGTCACTTGCGTGCCTCCGCCGTCACGATGGAGCCGTCCACGCTGGAGTTTTTGTCCAGATAATCGGACTTCGGGGGCGTTTTGGGGCCATTATCTGGACAAAAACTCTCCCCGGGCGGAGCGGATGGGGCCGGAACCGCGTTGCCGATCGCGGCGGACGGCCCGGTCCAGCTGTCCGGGAGGGCACTGACGGTGGCGACGACGGCAAGGGGCCGGCCGCCGTCGTCCGCCACTTCCGTCAGCCGCGGCAGCCAGCCGGCGGGGCCGGCGCCGTGCCGGTCGGGGGAGTCCACCACGAGGAGGTCGGTGTCGGGGTTGGCCAGGGCCAGCGCCGTGAGGAGTTCAATGCGGCGGGCCTGGGGGAGCTGCTCTGTCCACATGCCGGCCACGTCCTCGAAGCGGTTGACCTTCAGCCACGGCTTGCTGAGCAGGGCACCCCGGTAACGCCGGGGGATCAGGGCCAGGTCCTCGGTCACCAGATCCGCGACGCTCAGGTGCTGTTCGGGCTCGTTGACCCCGGGGGAGTCCACCAGGGTGCTGGCGCGCCGCAGCGGCCGCACCCCGGCTGTGCCGTCCCAGGAGAGCGTGCCGCCGTCGGCTTTCATTCGGCCGCTGAGGACGAGAGCGAGGGCTGTCCGCTGGTCCTGGCGGTCGCCCGTCACCAGCAGCAGTTGGCCGCGGGCCACTTGTAGGGAAGTCGGCGGGAGGAGGTCGGACCGCCGGCCTTTCACGCTGAGCTGTTGTGCGCAGAGCAAAGGGAGCCTTTCGCAGAAGTTGTCTGCATCAAGGTTAACTAAACTGACCAGTCAGTTCAAATAAGCGCTAGAGTCCGTATTTTTCCAGCAGCCGGAGCCACACTTCGCTGATCGTGGGGTAGGAGGGTACCGCGTGCCAGAGCCGGTCCAGCGGAACCTCCCCGACGACGGCGATCGTGGCGGCATGCAGGAGTTCGGCCACATCAGGTCCGGCGAAGGTGGCGCCCAGGAGCACCTTGCGGTCCTCATCCACCACCAGCTGCGCCCAGCCTTTGTAGTTCGCGGCGTGCAGGGAAGAACCCGCCACCTCGATGGGCAGCTCCACTGACGATGCGTTGTAGCCGTCCTTGCGCGCCTGCTCCAGCGACCTGCCGACGTTGGCCAGCTCGGGATCAGTGAACACGACGTTGGGGACGGCGTGGTCGTCGGCTGTCTGCGTATGCCGGCTCCACGGCTCGGCCTCCCCGCGAAGCTCACCCTTGGCGCGGGCTGCGATGGCGGCGCCGGTGGCACGGGCCTCGTACTTGCCTTGGTGGGTCAGCAGGACCCTGCCCGCAGCGTCACCCACGGCGTACAGCCACGGGTCATCGCCGTTGCCGGAGGCTTCCGCCACCACGCCGGTGCTGTCCGTGCGGATGGTCAGGGGCTTGCCGTCGTCGGCGGACAGGCCCACGCTTTCGAGCCCGAGCCCGTCCAGGGCGGGCCGCCGGCCCGTGGAGACCAGAAGCCTGTCCACCGTGACGGTGTCGCCGCCGTCGGTACCGCCGTCGCCCGTACCATCGCCGCCCGTACCGCCGCCGCCCGTACCGCCGTCGAGCGTGAGCGTCAGGGAGCCGTCGGAATTCCTGTGGACGCTGCGGGTCCTGGTGTCGAGCCGGAGTTCCACTCCGTCCGCCCGAAGTCCGGCGGCCACCAGCTCGGCAGCCTCGGCGGGAAAGTTGCGCAGCAGGCCGCTGCGGGCCACCAGCGTGACCGCGGATCCGAGCCGGGCGAAGGCCTGGGCAAGCTCCGTGCCGGCAACGCCGCCGCCCAGCACGCCAAGGCGTGCCGGAACTTCCTTAGCCGAGGTCGCCTCGCGCGTTCCCCAGTACTCCACCTCGGACAGGCCCTCGACCGGGGGCCGGTTCGGAGTAGAGCCGCTGGCAAGTACGACGGCGTGACGCGCCGTGAGTGCGTAATCGTCACCGTCCAGCCCGGCTACGCTTACTGTCCGTTCGCCCGTGAGCCGTGCCCGGCCTCGGATCAGCTCGATCCCGGCGCCCTCCACCCACTCCACCTGGCCGGCGTCCTGCCAGTGGGACGTGAAAGAGTCCCGCTGCCTGAGGACCGCCGCTGCGTTGAGCGTTCCGGTCACGGCCTCGCTGGCTCCGGGAACGGCCTGGGCCCCGTGCAGCGCGGTCCCCGGGCGCAGCAGCGCCTTGGAAGGCATGCAGGCCCAGTACGAACACTCGCCGCCCACCAGTTCGGCTTCCACGAGGACCGCGGTCAGGCCGCCCTGCACCACGCGGTCGGCGGCATTTTCGCCCACGGCGCCGGCGCCGATCACAATGACATCGAATTCCCGTTCAACAAGACGTGGCATGGCATCAGACTACGCCCGCCGTTGCCGCGCACTTTGACAGCGGGCGCTGTAACAATGGATCCTCCCGTTCTGGGGACGTGGGACATCCGCTACGGTGGGGAAAAGTACGGCCAGTGCAAAGGAGCCCTCCATGCAGCCCTCCCGCGTGGTTCCGCCCGCCCGGTACAGTGCCCAGGCCCGCCTGCGTGCCCTGCAGTCGGACATCATGGAGCTGATCCTGGACCGCGAGCTGGAGCCCGGCGACGCCCTTCCCACTGAAAATGAGCTGTGCCTTGCCCTCGGGGTGGGCCGGAACACGCTCCGGGAGTCGCTGAAGGTCCTGCAGGCGCTCGGAGTCATCGAAATCCGCCACGGCTTCGGAATGTTCGTTGCGCCCAGCAATTTCGAGTCCCTGGCGGAGGGCCTGATTTTCCGGGGACGCCTTTCGCTGCGGCACCACGGCCAGGAAGCTCGGCAGCTTGTGGACGTCCGGCATGCACTCGAGGCAGGGCTCATCGGCAGCGCCATGGATGAAATGACGGCGGACCACCTGGCCGCCATCGAGGAGTGCGTGATCCGCATGGAGCATAACGCAGCCGCAGGGGAGGCGTTTGTGGAAGCCGATGCCGAATTCCACCGCAGGCTCTTTGAACCCCTTAACAATGAACTTCTGCTGAACCTCCTGGGCGTGTTCTGGAAGGTGTACCGCAAGATCTACACGGAAGTCGGCCCCGGGGTGGAAGACCTGCCGGCGCTCGCTGCCCTGCACCGCAGCATCTTTTCGGCTGTTGCCGCGGGGGACAAGGCCCGGGCGTCCCGGGAGCTCACTCGCCACTTCGAGGGTTTCCGCCAGCGGATCCGTGGCGCCGTCGGCGAGTAGGAGGCTGCGGGGCGGGCGAACAGGCAGCTCATGCCCTCAAATCCTGGCTTTGAGGGCATGAGCTGCACGTTCGCGTATTACGGCCGGCGCTTAACGCAGAAGACCCGCACCGGTTTCCCGGTGCGGGTCTTCTCTCTGTGCGCCCAAAGGGATTCGAACCCCTGACCTTCTGTTCCGTAGACAGACGCTCTATCCAGCTGAGCTATGGGCGCATCTTCCGGTTCTCAGTGAGCTTTTCTCGCTCACCCCCGAACCTCGAATAACTTTACGGGAGATCGGCCGGAGTTCCAAATCGAGAGCCATGTAATTTACACAACTAGACCGGTCTATGTGACCTTCGTCACTAATTTCGAATCTTCTAAATCGAAATTCCGCGAGTTTCCGCGGAAGTTGTTTCAAAAACGGCAGGAGGTCCGATGTCTGACAGCGAATTGGTCCAGATCATCAGAAATAGCATTTAGCACACACCACCGAACCCGAGGAAGGGAACCGCAATGGCCCACTTGGCGCGACTGCCGCTGCTTGAGAAAGCACCCACCACCCATGCTGGCCTGCTGGCGTGGGTTGAAGAGGTCGCTGGGCTGACCCAGCCGGACCGCATTCACTGGGTTGACGGCTCTGAGGAAGAAAACACCCGCCTCACCGACGAACTCGTCGCCGCCGGCACGCTGAAGCGGCTGAACCAGGACCTGTTCCCCAACTCCTTCGCGGCCTTCTCGGACCCCGCTGACGTTGCCCGCGTTGAAGAGCAGACCTTCATCTGCTCCGAAAACAAGCACGACGCCGGCTTCACCAACAACTGGATGGCTCCGGCGGAGATGAAGGAGAAACTGCGCGGACTGTTCGCCGGCTCCATGCGCGGCCGCACCATGTACGTCATCCCGTTCGTTATGGGCCACCTTGACGCAGAGGACCCCAAGTTCGGCGTCGAGATCACCGACTCCGCCTACGTAGTTGCCTCGATGCGCATCATGGCCCGCATCGGTACCGACGTCCTGAACAAGATCACCGAAACCAACGCCTTCTTCGTTCCGGCACTGCACTCCCTGGGCGCCCCGCTGGAGCCCGGCCAGGCGGACGTCCCGTGGCCCTGCAACCCGGACAAGTGGATCGTGCACTTCCCCGAAGAGCGCTCCATCTGGTCCTTCGGCTCCGGCTACGGCGGAAACGCACTGCTCGGCAAGAAGTGCTACGCCCTGCGCATCGCCTCGGTCATGGCCCATGACGAGGGCTGGCTTGCCGAGCACATGCTCATCCTCAAGCTCACCTCGCCGGAAAACAAGATCTACTACGTCTCGGCAGCCTTCCCGTCTGCTTGCGGCAAGACCAACCTGGCCCTCCTCGATCCGACCATCAAGGGCTGGAAGGTTGAGACCCTGGGTGACGACATCACCTGGATGCGGTTCGGCAAGGAGGGTGAGCTCCGCGCCGTCAACCCAGAGGCCGGCCTCTTCGGCGTGGCACCCGGCACCGGCTGGGGCACCAACCCCAACGCCATGCGCGCCATCGCCAAGGGCAACAGCATCTTCACCAACGTTGCGCTGACCGACGACGGCGGCGTCTGGTGGGAGGGCATGACGGAGGAAACCCCGGCCCACCTCACCGACTGGCAGGGCAACTCCTGGACGCCCGAGTCCGGCAAGCCCGCAGCGCACCCGAACTCCCGCTTCTGCACCCCGATCGACCAGATTGACATGCTGGCCGAGGAGTACCACAGCCCGAACGGTGTCGAGCTGTCCGCCATCCTGTTCGGCGGCCGCCGCAAGACCACCATCCCGCTGGTCACGGAGGCCCGCGACTGGACCAATGGCATTTTCATGGGCTCCACCCTTTCCTCGGAAACCACCGCTGCCGCGGCCGGTGCCGTCGGCGTGGTCCGCCGCGACCCCATGGCCATGCTCCCGTTCATCGGCTACGACGCCGGCGACTACCTGAACCACTGGGTCAACCTCTCGGCCAAGGCCAACCCTGAGCGGCTGCCCAAGATCTTCCTGGTCAACTGGTTCCGCCGCACGGCTGAGGGCGGCTTCGCCTGGCCGGGCTTCGGCGACAACGCCCGCGTCCTGAAGTGGGCCATCGAGCGGCTCGAAGGAAAGGCCGACGCCGTCGAGACTCCCATCGGCTTCGTCCCGACCGGCGACTCCATCGACCTCACCGGGCTGGACATGACCCCCGCGCAGGTTGAGGAAGCAGTCCACGTTGATCCGGACGAGTGGAAGACCGAGCTCGCCTCGATCGAGGACTGGTTCGCCAACTTCGGCGATTCGCTGCCCGCAGCGCTCCAGCAGGAGCTGGAAGGCCTGAAGGCCCGCCTGGCCTAGTCCCCGCTGCCTCCCCAATCTCGCAAGCTCGATTGGGGCCCCTCGGCAGCGTGGGCCCACCCCTGCCGCCCTAATCTCGCAAGCTCGATTGGGGCCCCTCGGCAGCGTGGGCCCACCCCTGCCGCCCTAATCTCGCAAGCTCGATTGGGGCCCCTCGGCAGCGTGGGCCCACCCCTGCCGCCCTAATCTCGCAAGCTCGATTGGGGCCCCTCGGCAGCGTGGG